>JACIWP010000140.1 GCA_014360855.1 Anaerolineae bacterium | reverse complement strand
ACCAGCCGGTGATGCCGGGCGGGACGGAGAGCCGGCGTCTCTGCCATGGCTCGTACTGCTCGACGATGCAGGGAAGCTCCGGCCGCGGCCCCACCAGGCTCATCTCGCCCTTCAGCACGTTGAAGAACTGCGGCAGTTCGTCCAGGCTGGAACGGCGCAGGAAGTGTCCCAGCCGCGTCACCCGCGGATCGTTGGGAAGTTTGTGGATGGGCTTGCCGTCCTCGGTGTACTGGATGACCTCATGAAGCCGATGCTCCGCGCCGTCCACCATGGTGCGGAACTTGTACATGAGGAAGGGCCGGCCGTTCTCCCCGATGCGCCACTGCTTGAAGATGACCGGGCCGGGCGAATCCAGCTTGATAGCCAGTGCGATCAGCGCCATGATCGGGGCAGTGATGACGATGAGCACGGCCGAGAGGAGCACATCAAAGACGCGTTTGACCAGCCGGGTGTAGCCGTTGATGGCCGGCGCCCGCAGGCTGATGACCGGCATGCCGTCAACTTCCTCCACCTCGGTGCGGGCAAAGGCCAGGTCAAAGAGGTCCGGCACCACCTTGACCTCGACGGGGAGCTTCTGGAGTTCCATCACCAAGTTGATGAGTCGGTGGTGTGCCCGCAGGGGCAGGGCAAAGATGACCTCGTGGATGTTCTGCTCCTGGACGACTTCGCAGACCTTATCCAGTGGGCCGAGCACCGGCACGCCTTCGTACTCGCGGTTCCATTTGTCCGGGTCGTCATCCAGGAAGCCCACCACCCGGGCGAGGGGCCAGCCGCGGTTGGAATGAATGGCGCGCGCCAGGTCCTGTCCCACCTTGCCGGCGCCCAGGATGAGCACTCGCAACGGGTCGTGGTCGCGCCCCATGCGGATATAGAAGAGCGTCCGCATCAGCACCCGGAAACCCGTCAGCGCAATCAGGTCAAAGATGAAGAAGTAGACAAAGAGGAGGCGGGGCACGGTGCGGTAGGTGAGGTACAGCACGCCGGCGAAGGCGGCGGTGGCCACCAGCACCGCCACCGCGACCGACTGCAGTTCCTGCGTCAGGCTGGCCATTTTGCGGGGAGAATAGACGGAGAGCGTATTGAAAAAGAAGACCCACAGCACCACGACCAGCACGTAGACCACGGGCGATATTTCTGCCGCCTTCGGGTGCACGATCTCGGCGCCAAAGGGCCAGGACAGTCGGGCCAGACGGGCCAGCGCCAGGGCGATCACTGTCAGGATAATGTCGCTGGCTCCCAGGAAAAGGCGAAAATTGACTTCGGAATCGCGGGGCACCTCTCACCCTCCTTGCCGCTGCTGCGCGTGTGCACGTCACCACAGGGGCAGGGGATGTTTGCTGAACAAGCGCATTATACTCCTGAGATGGATCCACGTCAATCGGTTGAAGGGGCCGCGCGCGCTTTCCCGGCGGTGGTGATGAATAATGCGGGCGGAGGGGACGTAGTAGACCGACCAGCCGGCGGCGCGCGCCCGATAGCACCAGTCAATGTCCTCGTAGTACATGAAGAAGCCTTCGTCCAGCGGCCCAACCTGTTCCCACGCCTCCCGTCGGATGAGCAGGCAGGCCCCCAATACCCAGTCCACCGGGCGGGGCGTCCTGTGGTCCCAATCGGTCATCAAATAGCGGCACAGGCTGGGATGGCGCGGGAAGAGGCGGTGCAGGGGGGTGCCCCGCAGGATGACGCCCAGCAGGTTGGGGAATTCGCGGCAAGAGGTCTGTATCTCGCCGTCCAACCCGATGAGCTGGCCGCCGGCCGCGCCGGCATCGGGATGCGCCTCCATGAAGCGCACCAGCTCGTCCAGCGCGCCCTCCTGTACCTGGGTATCCGGGTTGAGCAGGAGGATATAGCGCCCCTGCGAGCGGGCGATGCCGCGATTGTTGCCGGCGGCGAAGCCCAGGTTGGCGGGATTTTCCAGCACCTGTACCTCGGGGAAGTCGCGTCGGACGCGCGCCGGCGTGCCGTCGCCGCTGGCGTTGTCCACCACCCATATCTCGCAAGTGCCCAGGGTGAAGGGATGGCGCCGGATGGACTCCAGGCATTCGACCAGTAGCTCTGGCGTGCGGTAGTGCAGGATGATGATGGAGAGGTCAATCATCCGCCGGCATTCTCCCAGGGCGCAGAAGTTCGTCCAGGACGGATTCCAAGCGAGTCGTATTGGCCTGCGCGTCGTGCCGCGTCAGGGCGACCTGCCGGCCGGCCTGGGCCAGGCGCGAGCGCAGTTCCGCATCGGCCAGGAGCGCACCGATCTGCGCGGCCAGGTCATCGGCGTCGCCGGCGCGAAAGTGCAGGCCGGTCTCCCCATGCCGCACCAGCTCCAGCGGACCGGAATGGTTCGGCACGACGACGGGAGCGCCGGCCAGCCAGGCCTCGGGGATAATGAGGCCGGCGCCCTCCGGTCCGGCCGATGCCAGCACCACCACGTCCGAGGCGGCCAACAGGGCCGGCACATCCTCGATCCATCCTAAAAGACGCACGGAATCCTCCAGATGATACGCCTCGATGCGCCGGCGCAGTGCATCTTTGTACGATTGGTACATGGTGCGGGGGATATCGCCGGCCAGGCAGAAATAGGCGCGGATGCCGGCCTCGTTCAGCCGGTGGGCGGCCTCCACCAGTGTGTCCAGCCCTTTCTGCGGCACCATGCGCGCCACTGAGGTGACGATAGGCCATGATTCCCTCAGGTCGTACTGCTGGCGCACGCCGGCGGCGCGCGCGGCCAGGTTCTCGAAACGCCGGCGGTCCACCCCGTCATAGATGACGCGGATTTTGCCGCCCACATCGCGGAAATTGGCCACCGCCACAGCGTACGTGATAGTGATGATGCGGTCGGCCATCAGCGCGATATAGCGGTACAGGGTGCGCGTCAGCCAGCGCGGCGAGGTCCATATTTCCCGTATGTGCCAGACGTTGGGAATGCCGCTGAGCCGGGCGGCCAGTGCGCCCACGGGGATCGCGCTCGAGTTGGTGTATACCAGTGCGGCGCGTTCCCTGCGGATGAGGCGCATAAGCTGAATGGTGCTGGAGATGAAGCGCCGGCCGAATTCCCAGATGTCCCGCGGGCTGGCAAGGCGCTCCAGCCGGCACAGGTCCAGGTAGATGACGCGCGCGCCGGCGGCCTCCAGCTCACCCACCAACGGGCCGGGGTGGGGAAGCACCACCAACGGCGTAAAGCGGCGCTGGTCCAGGTTCTGGACGATGGTCAATAACCCCATATCCGCCCCGCCGTACTCAGAGCGGGAGTTCAGGAACAGGATGCGTTTTGGCTCGCTTTCCATCAGGCCACCTCATGGGAAGCGGGGTCAGGGGAGGGGCGGCGTGCCAGGCGGGCGGCCGCCACGATCATCGCGATGTAAAACCACTGATAGGTGAAGTGGATGGAATCGGCCATGGTCAGACGGGCGATAAGGGCCAGGAAGCCGGCCAGCAGGCCGAGGGACGCCATGCGCATGAAGCGGTCGCCCTGCCGGCGCCAAGCCCGGATGGCCTCGATCCCCTCCAGCGTGACGGCAATGACCAACCAGATGAAGGCCAGCAGGCCGGGAACGCCCGTCTCGGTCAGGAAGCGCAGGATGATACTACCGCTCATCACCGGGAAGGCATCGGGATAGGCGTCGGTAATCGCCTTTCCCCAATCGGGCATATAGTCGTAGAAGAAAAAGCCGTAGTTGCCGTAGCCGACGCCCCAGGGACGGTCCAGGAACATGGCCCAAGATGTCGCGATGGCGGTGGTGCGGTGGATGTTGCCGAAGTTCTCCTCCTGGAAGGGGGAGATGAAGCGGTCGCTGACCGCCTGGAGCAGGGAGGCCTGTTCCGTGACGGGCATCTGCGACAGGATCAGGCTGATGATCACGATGACGCTGGCGACGCCGGCCAGGGCGATGCCGGCACGCGCCAGAAAGCGCGGGGCAAAGGCCAGCACCACAACGCCGCCCACCAGCACCGCCAGGTAAGCACTGCGGGCGAAGGTCAGCAGGAGTGCCAGGCCGGCGGCCCCCAGCGCCGCCCACAACAGCCACTGCCACCTGCTTTCCCGCAGGGCGCGGCCGGCGAGCAGGGCAAAGATCAGCGGGATGGCACCGCTCAGGAAGTCGCCGAACCATACCGGCTCCGAGGCGACGGACCAGATGCGCAGGAAGCGGCCGCCGGCCAGCGGGATGGCCCACTGCCGGGAAGCCCCGAACGATGCGCTTTGCGGGAACAGGTCCACGCCCGGCAGTCCGAGCGGGTAGGCGATAAACTGGTAGATGCCGTACAGCGAGACCGCCAGGGTGGAGAGGATGAGGATGATGACGGCGCGCCGAAAGAGCCGGCGGTCCTGCACGGCCAGCACCACCACGGCGTAGGTGATGACCATCAGCAGGAACTGGGCGATCTGCTTGGCACTGCGGACATAGCGCACCTCGCCGCGATATTCCCCGGGCGGCACCTGGGCGGAGAGGAAAAAGGATGCGGCGATGACCAGCGTCAGCAGGATCACGGCGGTGTGGACCCGCGATCGCGGCCACCACAGAGGGCGAGCCAGGAGAGCCGCCCGGCAGAGCAGGAAAAGGGTGGTCACGGCCAGGGCCGCGTAGTTGGCCTGGAGGCTGAAGCCCATTTCGAGCAGGGAAAAGCGCGTCGCCGGCATCAGGAAGACGAAGGCCAGGAACGCCCATTCGACCGGCCTCCGACTGCGCAGAGAAAGCCATATGCCGGCGGCCAATACCGCCGCTCCCACAAGCCCCAGGGCCAGGGGCAGTTTGGGCAGGGGCAGGAGTGCCAGCGCCAGCCCGGCGGCCAGCGCGCCGGCCGCCAGCGCCGCCTGCCACACCAAAGGGTGCTGTACCAGCCAGGAGCGCGCGCTCCTCAGCGGCGTCATCGCGATCCTCCTGTGCCGGCCCCACGGCTGGGACGCAGTGCCGCCGGCGGCCGGAGCAGTGCGGCGAACTGGCGCAGTTCACTGCTTTCGACCAATCCCAGCGGCCACAGCGCGGCGAGGTACAGGACAGCGGCGGCGAGCAGTTTCAGCGCCGCCGGCCCGGCCGGCCATAGCACGATCATGACCCCTGCCGGCAGGGCGCCGGCGGCCAGCCGCAGGAGCGGGCCGGCGAAGTTATACGCACCCAGGCCCCGGCTGACGTAATAGAACCCGACGGCAAAGGCCACCGCCTGGGCGACCAGCATGGCGACCGCGGCGCCGGTAGCGCCGGCGCGCGGGATGAGCCAAAGGCCCAGCGCCAGGTGCGGCACCAGGGAAATGGCCAGGCTGATGGCCTCGAAATGCTGTTGGCCGAGCGCCGTCAGCAGGTACTTGAAGGCGTAGTTGGGGAACATGAAGACCAGCGACCAGGCCATCAGCGCCAGCGCCGGCGCGGCGCCGCGATATTCCCTGCCAAAGAGCAGTACCACGAGCGGCTCGCTCATCAGGGAGGTGAGCACGGCAACCGGCACGGTCATGATGAGGAAGTACTTGAAGATCTTCTGGTACAGGGAGAAGGCCCGTTGACGGCCCTCTTGGTCGCGGGTCAGGTTGGAGAGCGCCGGCAGGAGGCCGGCCATGATGCTGTCGGGCACGATGTTCATGCGGGAGATCAACCGGTAGGGCGCGCCGTACAGGCCCAGCTCCAGCGCCGTCTGCAGGATCTGGAGCAGGAATGTGTCGAGCTGGCCGTCCAGCGTGCGGAATCCTGTGGAAAAGAGCAGGGGAAACGATTCCCGGAAGAAGTAGCGCAGGCGCGGCCACTGTATCCGCCATGCCGGCCGGGCGAATTTCTGCCAGACAATGATACTGCAGAAAATAAGCTTGATCGTGAACGAGAGCACCTGGAACCAGAAGATGGAGAGGAAGCCCCAGCGCATGATCATGACCAGGATGACGCCGGCCAGGAAGACGCCGCGCTCGATGAACACGGAGACAGCCAGGTATTTGGTGTCCTCGAAAGCGGTGAAGACGCTGGCGAAGAGGTTGGCCAGCACCTGAATGATGGAGGCCAGGACGCTGATGTAGACCGCCGCCACGACGACGGCCTGGCGGGTGAAGAGCGGCAGGAGCAGTACGGAAAGCAGGGCCGCCAAGACCGTGAAGACCGCCTGGACGGTCAGCGCATGGGCCAGATTCTCGCCGGCGCGCGAGCGGTCGCGGGCCGTCTCGCGGATGAGGATGCTGAAGGTCCCGCCGGTGGCCAGGGTCCCGATGAACAGGGAATAGGCCATGACGAAGGCGTAGCGGCCGAAGCCCTCGGCCCCCAGATAGCGGGTGATGAGCAGGACGGTGATGACGTTGGCGGCCAGGCCGATGATGCGCGCGAGGAGGATATAGCCGGCGGTGGCAACGGAACTGCGTCCTATAGGGGTCTCGTCAGCCATCTTCTCCAAACCGATCTAATCCAGGTATCCCAGGCCGCGCAGGCGCTCTTCCAGGATGGCCCGCTCCTCTTCGTCGTACAGGTCGCCGCCGGCCGGGGTTTCCCCGGTTTCCACGCCCTCGCTGTAGCGCACCGCCGGCGGTGTCGTGAACAGCTCCTCCAACACCCGCCCGTCCAGGCCGTGCGGCACGGCACAGCCGGCCAGGTGCAGGATGGTGGGCGCCATATCCACGATTTCCGCCCGTTCGATGGCGCGGCCGGCGGCGATGCCAGGCCCTTCCACGAACAGCATGCCATAGAGCCGATGCGTGCCGTTGGGCAGGTATTCCCGCTGAAGCTCCTGGCGCGACATGGTGTGGACGCTGACCGGGCCTGGGCTGGTGTGGCTGGGACGCACCCGGTAATAGGGGTCCTGCCGCGGGATAAGGATGATATCGGGCGCACGCTCCAGCTCCGTGCCGTGATATATCTCTTCCCGCAGGCCGGCGTGCTCGATGACCGATTCGCCGGTGAGGGGATCTTTCCATTCGTGCAGGCGCTCCAGGATTTGCCGGCGCAGGTCCTCGTACTCGGCGCCGGGCTGGACAGTGCCCTGCGGCTCGCGGCCGGCGAGGTTGATCCAGATGCTCTCCTGGTACTCATCGGCATAGGCGAGGGTGTGTTCCCAATCAATGAAGAAGAAGGCGGCCGGGTAGCGGATGCGCCCGTACCAGCGCGGCGCCAGGCGCTCTAATGCCATCTTGACCCGCTGGGGCACCATCTGGCGCAGGCGTTCCCAGGCGGTGCGCCACAGCAGTCCGCCGATGCCGGCCGCTCCCGGCGAAACAGCGGGCTGTCGGCGGAACCTCAGCCAGCCCTGCTCCGCCAGCCAGTTGTTCAGGTAGATGACCTTGTCGCTGGTGGGGCCGAAGCCGTGGTCCGACATGACGATGAGCACGTCCTCCGGAGAAAGAAGCCGGCGCACCTCCGCCGCGAATTCATCCAGCCGCTGGTAGACGCGCAGGATGCGGTCGCCGTATTTGCCGGCGCCGGCGGGGTCATACTGCGGATGGGTCGGCTCCATGAACTTCCAGAAATGGTGCTGGACGCTGTCCGTGGCGCGGAAATTGATGGCGAAGACGTCCCATTCCTTGTGTTTCAGCAGATAGCGCGCCGCGGCGATCTGGTTCTCCAGATGGCGCTCGATCTTGTCCCACAGGGCATCATAGCGGTAGGTGCGTGCCTCTTCCTCCAGCGTCGGCTCGATGATGTATTCCCCCAGCCGGCGGAGCAGTTCCTCTTTCAGCTCGGGCGGGTAGGTGTAGGCACTGTCCTCGCCCGGCGTGTCCATGCCGGAGATCATGAAGCCGTCCAGCGGCTCGGGCGGATAGGTCATCACCAGGTTGACGATGCCGGCTGTGCGCCCTTGCTCGTTCAGCATGCGCCAGAGGGGCTTGCCGCGCCGGTCGGCCCCGCACACCAGGCGCGACTCGTAGGTACCGGGGATGTGCTCTTTGAAGTAGTAGATGCCGTGCCGGCCGGGGTTGTTGCCGGTGACGAAGCTGGCCCAGGCCGGCGCGCTCACCGGCGGGATGGTGGACCGCATACGGCCGTACGCGCCGCGCTCCAGCATGCCGGCCAATGCCGGCAGTTTGCCCTCCCGCGCCCAGCGGAGGGCCAGCTCGAACACCGCGCCGTCCCAGCCGAGCACCACCACCTTGCGTTTGGTCAGATCACT
>JACIWP010000139.1 GCA_014360855.1 Anaerolineae bacterium | reverse complement strand
GCCGGGCAGTGATGCCTTCAAATACCTGCTCACCTGGCTGGAGAAGTACGGCGGCTGGGGGATTCTGGCCGGCTTGCTTCTGCTCTTCTTCGCCACCTTCTTCAATAAGGCCTTCGCCTGGGTCTCTGAGCGCTTCTTCCAGCGGGTGGTGACTGCCCACGACGAGTGGCAGAGCGCGCGCCAGCGCGAGCGCCAGCTCGACGCCGCCACCCAGGCCTATATTGACCACGTGCTGGCGCACTACACCGCGGTCAACCTGCGCGGCATCCGCTCCAGCCAGCCCTTCTCGTTGGAGCTGGAAGATATCTATATTCCGCTCAGCACCCTGCGGCCCATGCAGGAGCTGAACGCCGGCGATGACGATGAAGAGGCACGCCGCCTGCCGGTGCGCGAGCGCCCCTTCTCTATGGAGCTGAAAGAGCTTCTGCGGCGCTGTAAGCGGCTGGTCATCCTCGGGAGCCCGGGCGCCGGCAAAACCACCTTCCTCAGCTATCTGGCGCTGACCTACGCCCGCCACCTGGACGGCCGCTGGCCGCGCCTGATGCGGGAGCGCCTGGGGTTCGAGGAGACATTGGTGCCGCTTCTGCTCCCCTTGCGCGATCTGGCGCGGCACATCCGCGTGCGGTATGAAGAAGGCGTAGTGGAGGCTGGGCCGGCTGTGCTGTTGGACTTCATCCGCCGGCACTTCGCCCAGTGGAACCTGCCCCTCCCCGAGGATTTCTTCCCCCGCCTGCTGGACGAGGGACGGTGCCTGGTCATGCTGGACGGCCTGGATGAGGTGGCGGATTACGACGAGCGGGTGTTCGTGCGGGAGATTATCGAGGCTTTTGTGGCGCGCTATCCGCGCAACCGCTATCTGGTCACCTGCCGCGCCGGCGGCTATCACGACGCCGCCCGCCTTGCCAGCGGCTTTGTGGAATGTCATATCCGTGACTTCGACGGGGAGGATGTGCGGCGCTTCGCCCAGGTCTGGCACCTGGCCGTGGAGGCGGCGGCCGCCGGCGGCCTCAACGACGCCGTGCGCCAGCGCGCCGAGAAAGCGGCGCAGGACTTCCTCCATGCTGTTGACAGCAACCCCCGCATCCGCGCCCTGGCTATTAACCCCTTGATGCTGACCGTCATCGCCCTGGTGCACCGCTACCGCGCCACCTTGCCCCAGCGTCGGGTGGAGCTGTACGACGAGTGCACGGAGCTCCTGCTGGGGCACTGGGATATGGGCAAAGAGGGTGAGGAAGCGAAATGGCTGGCCGAATGGGCCGGCATGGACATCCC
This sequence comes from Anaerolineae bacterium, assembly GCA_014360855.1. Lineage (NCBI taxonomy): Bacteria > Bacillati > Chloroflexota > Anaerolineae > Anaerolineae bacterium. Next base: position 6,859 of record JACIWP010000139.1, on the reverse strand, counting down.
CCTCGACCCAGCGGAAAAGCGCTCCCTCCTGGAACCGGTCGCCCGCTGGTACCATGAGCACCGCCTGCTCAGCGCGGATGCCCACCAGGTGGAGGAACTGCTGACCCAGCGGCTGGCGCAGTTGGTGGTGCCGGCCCAACCAGCCGTGCCGGCACATTCCCGCCAGCGCGCTCGTGCCTTCCTGCAGTTCCTGGATGAGCGGAGCGGCCTCTTCCGGGAATGGGAGGCCGGCCGCTATGCTTTCACCCATCTGACCTTTCAGGAGTACCTGACCGCTCGCGACGTCGCGGCCGGCGATGATTACGTCGCTACTGTCCTGCGCCATCTCGATGACTCCTGGTGGCGCGAGACCATCCTGCTCACCGCGGCGCATCTGAGCACCACCAGCCGCTCGCGTGCCTCGCAGTTAGTGCGGGCCATCCTGGCCGCCGGCGTGAAGCGGGGCACACGCTGGTGGCCGGCGGTCATCCTGGCCGGCGAATGCCTGGTGGACATCGGCAAGTACCGCGTGGAGGCCCAGTTATGGCAGGATGTGGTGGACGGCCTGGTGTGGATTGTGGAACATGACGGCGTCCCCTTTGCCGACCGACTGCGGGCCGCCGGCGTCCTGGGGGAGCTGGGCGACCCGCGGCTGGGGCAGACGGTCACAGTCCCTGGCGGGGATATCATTGTCGCGAGCAATGGCCGCATCCACCGCCTGTTCGTCGAGCGCTTCGAGATTGACCGCCTGCCAGTCACCAACGCCCAGTTCGCGGAGTTCATCCAATCCGGCGGCTACCGCACGCGCGAGTACTGGAGCGAGGAGGGCTGGCAGTTCATTCAGAGCAAGGGCATCCGGGCGCCGCGCTTCTGGGATGATCCCATGTGGAACCGGCCCAATTATCCGGTGGTGGGTGTGAGCTGGTACGAGGCGGAGGCGTATGCCCGCTGGGCCGGCGGGGCCCTGCCCACCGAACTGCAGTGGCTGAAGGCCGCCGGCTGGGAGCCGGAGACGGGCCGCGTGCGCCGCTGGCCTTGGGGCGACGAGTGGAAGCCGGATACCGCCAACACCGCCGAACTGCGCCTGGAACGCACCACGCCGGCCGGCCTTTTCCCTGGCGGGGCCAGCCCCTGCGGTGTGCTGGACATGATCGGCAATGTATGGGAGTGGTGCGCCAACGTCTACGCCGAGGGTAGCGCCGGCAATGGCACCCCCTCGCGCGCCCTGCGGGGCGGCTCCTGGTGCGAGGAAATGAACCTGGCGAACGTGGCCGGCCGCGACCGCGCCCTCCCCACAGCGCGAGAGGCGGACGTCGGCTTCCGCCTGGTGTGGATAGAGAAATAGCCGTGATTTTCCCCGCACCTTCCATCCCCTTTTCTTGACCTACGCGCCGGCCTGTGATATCCTCGTCATAGTTCTTCCCATCCCTATGGGGAGCGTGGCAGTGTGACAACCGCTCGTCGGCGAGTCGCGGGAGCAATCTTTGCCTTCCTCATCATCTGCACCCTTTTCATCGGTGCCCGGGAATGGCAGAGCGGCCGTTTCCTCTGGCACGCCCATCCCCCTGGCGAGAAACTGTCCCTTTCTTCGCCGGCCCCTTCGGCTATCCCGTCACTGGGCATTCCCGCTGGGCCCTTCCTGCTCCACGACAGCGCCTTTGGCCCGCTCAATGCCGCGGACTGGCGGCGGAGCTACGCCGGCTGGGAGGCCATGGGCGGCTGGGTGGAGGTCACCTGGGAGGAGATCAACCCCGCTGAAGGGCAGTACGACTTCTCCCGCATCACGGCATACCTGAATGCGGCGGAGCAGAGCGGCCGGCCGGCGGCCGTCAGCGTGCTCTTCCACGGGGAATCCACCAGCCCGGCCCAACGTCTCGCCGATTGGACGCCGGCCTGGGTCTATCGGGACATCCCCGGCCGCCCCGAGCTGGACGGCCGGCCAGTGGGTCGCGTCCTCCTGCCGGAAGGATGCGATCGGCCGGCGGCCCTGCCCCTGTATGAAGACCCTCGCTGGCAGGCGCGCGCCGACGCCCTGCTGGAAGCACTAGCACGCGAGTTCGATGCGCCAGAGCGCTATCCCAATCTGGTGGCCATCAGCATCGGGGAGGGGTTCGCCGGGCTGGACCAGCCCACCCAGGACCTGGTTTGCGCCTACAGCTCCCAGCTCGAGCCGGCAGTACAGGAGGGTTTCGAGCGGTGGATGCTCCACTGGATGACCCAGATGGCCAGGAATTTCCCGCACCGGCTGGCCTGGCTGGTGACGACACCGGCGCGCGCCCCACAGAGGGCGGAGCAGATTGACACCCATGTCGCCGGCCGTATTGGACTGCTGGTGGAACAGCCGGCGGCACAGACCGCACTGCCGGCGCCGGCCGCGCTCACCCCACGCCGCGGTGTCATCCCCATCGGCTGGCGGCTGGCGGATCCCGATTCCCTCTCCCAGACCTACTGGGGCCTCCTCGACGCCGTCGGCGCCGGCATTGACTGGCTCGACCTCCCCTGGGCGCATCTCACCAACGCCCAGGCCATCCGCCAGGAAACCGGCCTGGATCTGCTGAAAATGGCCGGCGCCTATGTGGGACACGGCGCGGCGGATGCGTCGGGAGTGTGGGTGCTCTTCGGACTGCCGGCCGACCTCGACCAAGAAGGGCATAACGCCCGTGCCTTTGGGCTGAGCCTGCGCGACAGCGCGGGCTGGCGGGTGGTCTACCAGCCGGCGGCGCCGCGCTTTGGCGGTTTGCTCCTCTCCATACCGGCCGGCTTGTACCTGGCCCCTCGCGGCGACCAATCCGTCCTCGATCTGGAGATCTCCGGGCTGTGGCAGGGGCGCCAGGACATCAAAGAGGGCGGCCGGCTGGCCATCCTGCGCCTGATCTACCTGGACCGCGGCAGTGACACCTTTCTCCTCACATACCCCGCGCAGGACGGTGTGCTGGCCTCGCGCCGCGTGCAGAAGGGGAACACGGGAGAATGGCGCCTGGCCGAGTTCCCGTTGGTCAAGCCGGATTGGGATGCGCCCACCCCGTTCGATTTGCGCATTGACAGCGGCCAGGACGGCGAGGAAATCATTCACTGGGTCGAGGTGCGCGCTGTATCCCCGGCGGAGCTGGGGCCGGTGCAGATGGCACAGGCCGGCTGGTCCTTCACGCGGCCGGAGGGCATGCCGGCCCAGGCCGCCACTGCGCCGGCGGTCGCGGAGACGCGGCCATCCGCCGCTCCCCCCACCGTCTTCATCCCGCCCCTGGTGTGGGTGCTGGCAGGGTTAGCCCTCGGCATCATTATCCTGGCGGTGCGCTTGCTGGTCATCCTGGAGGACTAGCCGCCAGCCGGCCAGCGCCGCACCGGCGTATGCCCCAGCGCCTATCACCAGCACCGCCTGAAACCCCCAGGACAGCGCCATCATGGTGGCCAGCACACTGCTGGTCACCGAGGCGACCCCATTGGCCGCCCATGCCCATGGGATAAGGGCCGGCGCCCGCTCCCGTAGTCTGCTCACCAGCCGTGCCAGCGGCATCCCCATGACCCAGCCGGCCGGCGCCAGCGCCAGCTCTGTCAGCCCCATGCGGGCCCACAGCGGTGCGCCCAGCGCCGCGTGCACCAGCGGGGAAAGGCCGGCGGCCAGCGCCAGCGCCGCCAGCACCGTGCCGCCGAGGGCCAGGGCCGGCGGCATCCGCGCCGACATCATACTGCCTACTCCAGAGAATACCAGCAGGGTGAACAGCACTGTGGCAAAGGCGTACGTAGGTTGGTCGAGCAGGAGGATGCACTGCTGGAGGAGCGGCAGTTCGACCATCATGAAGCCCAGGCCCAGGCAGGTGAAGGCCAGCAGTGTGCCGGCGCGCAGACGGCGGGGCGCGGCCGGCCCACCGCGCAGCCAGAGCGGCAGGAGCACCAGCACCATGCCGGCCAGCAGGGTCAGCAACAGCAGGGCGATCAGCACGAAATACCCGCTCCCGCCGAAGGGCTGCCAGGTCATGCCGAGCGTCTGCCAGACCTCCGGCGCCTGTTTCCAGGTGAAAAAGTGGAAGAAGAAGGGGCGGTTGTCGGTGGTCGGGGTGAGATCGAAAGGGGTGCTGTGGTAAAACTGCCGGCGGTCGCGCGCCGTGAGCATGGCCTGCCAGGCCCGATAGTACACCGGTTCGGGCAGGAGGTTAAAGCGGTTGGACTCCTCCTCCGACATCCCGGGATACGTGACCAGGTCAAACTGGCGGGCAGTGGCGAAGGCTCGCACCAGCCCGATCTCTTGGGGGGTGAAGGGCCGGCGCTTGGCCAGGATGAGACAGGTGGACCAGCTTCGCAGGGCGATAATATGGCGGGCCGGCTCCGCAACTCCCTCCGCCGCCAGCGCCTCCACCACCAACGCGCCGGCGCGCACCGATTCCGTCGGAGGGAGCTGTAGCCAGCGGGTGATGGCCAGGATGCCGTCCGGCTGTAGGGCGCGCAGGCCGGCGCGCATGGCCTCGACCGTCAGCAGATAATTCTCCGAAAGGCTGAAGGCCCCGGAGCGGATCGGATGATAACTGTCCGTCAGGGGGAACTGTACGATATCGTACGTGTGCCCTGGATGCTGGAGGAAACTGCGCGCCCCGCCGAAGATGACCGTCACGTTGGGGGCGCGGAAGGGATTGGCGTCCGCCGGCGCGGTCTCTTCCACCGCCTGCCAGACCAGCGGATTGGCCATCAACGCCGTGATGTGCCGGGCACCGCCATGCAGTGCTCCCCATACCGCCAGGCCGGCCAGCGGCTCGACGATGACGATATCCGCCCCCGGCCGAAGCTGGAAAAGCACCGCCTCCGGCAGATAATCGAGGAACGCCAGGTCCGCGGCGGAGCTGGACATCTGGATCGGGCTGAGGTTGTCCCCATCCACGAACAGGCCCATCTGCGCCGGCGGCGCATGCATATAGCCCAGGCTCATCCCCGGCATCGAGCGGATCCCCTCTGCCTGCACTACATCCACCCGCGAAAAGGCGTTCCAGCGCTGGAACAGGATGCGCGCGCCGGGATGGCGGAGCACCTGCATCAAGGATTTGTACGGGGAAGGGCGGATCTCCCAGCCGGCCGGCGGGCCGAGCGCCAGCGCCCCCAGCAGGACGGTCAGCGCCAGGGCCGCCCCGATGCGCCAGCGCCGGCCCTCGCCCACAGCGAAGGTTGCTCCGCCGGCGCCGGCCAGCGCGGCGCATGCCAGCAGGCTTCCCACGCCGGCCAAATACGGCTGGAGCGCCAGGCTCAGCAGACAGCCGGCGCCGGAGCCCATTAGGTTGGCGGCGTAGACGCGGCCGGCCGGAAGCTCGCGCCGCTCCAGGAGTACGGCGCTGATGAGGCCGGCGAAAAAGAAGGGCACGGTGAGGCTGAGGTAGTACAGCGCCATGTAGAGCACCTGCACCGGCTCCCAGGCGATGCGGAAGGAGTCAAAGGGGATGAAATTGGCCGCCAAATAGCCGGCGGCGGTGCCCAGCGCCTGGCCGGCGGCCAGCAGGGAAAGGGGAATGCGCCGGCGCGTCACCGCCAGAAAAGTGCCGCTGGCGCCGTAGCCCAGCAGGGCCACGCTGATGGCCAGGAAAGCGAAGTGATACCACTGGCTGAGCGAGAAGAGGCGCGTCAGGATAATCTCGCAGGCCAGCGCGGCCGCGGCGCTGAGAAACTGCCCCACCAGCCAACTGCCCATGCGTCCCTCGCATTCACCCGCTCGGCGGCCGGCCCTCCAGCACCTCCGCATAGATGCGCTCCACGCCGGCCGCCATTCGTTCCAGCGTGAACTCCTCTGCCACGCGCCGGCGGGCCGCCTCCCCCATTCGGCGCCGCAGGTCGGGGTTGGAGAGCAGGGTTCGGATGGCTCCCGCCAACGCATCCGGGTCCGCCGGCGGCACCACCAGCCCGGTCTCGCCGTGTCGGTTGACCCATGAAGTGCCGGTGCCCAGCTCGGTGGTGATCACCGGTTTGCCGCAGGCCATGGCTTCCAGCAGGACCGTGCCGAAGGCCTCACTGCGCTGGCTCGCCGGCAAGACGAAGACATCGCAGGCATGATAGTACGCCGGCAGTTCGGGGTCGGGCACCTCGCCCAGGAAGCGGATGCGTTCGGCCGCCCCACTGCCCCGTGCCAGCTCCTCCCACGGCCGGCGCATGGGACCCTCCCCCACCACCAGCAGGGTCGCTGCCGGCACCTCCGCCATAGCCTGGATCAGGTAGTCCACACCCTTATAATAGCGCAGGCGGCCGACAAAGAGCAATAATGGGCCGGGGAAACGCCGGCGAATCTCCTCCACCTGCTGAGCGTCCACGCGCTGGAGCACGGCCAGGTCCACCCCCAGGGGCACCACGCGACATTTGCCGGCGAAGGCGCGCAGCCAGGGAGAGGTCTCCAGATAGCGCGGGCTGGTGACGATGATGCGCGCCGTGCGGTCCAATACCCGCTTCAGAATGGGACGGTAGGCCCTTTCCAGCCGGCGCTGGCGCACGATGTCGCTGTGATAGGTCATGACCCAGGGAGCCGCCGGCCCGCACAGCAGGGCGGACAGCTCCCCCCAAGGATAGGGAAAATGCAGATGGATGATGTCCGGGCGCTGGCGGTGCACCAGCAGGGGCATGACCAGGCTGATGGGCGTGGAGGCCGGCGCCGCCAGCCGTGCGGCCTTGATGACCCGCACTCCCTGGTCATCCTCCTCGTGCGTGCGGCGGTGGGTGCTGGTCACCAGCACTGTCACCTGATGGTCGTGCGCCGCCTGCGCCCGCGCCAGCGCCCGGATGTGGTTCTCGATGCCTCCCAGCACAGGGAAATAGTCCTTGTAGAGATGCAAGACGTGCATGGACGTATCCTTTCTCCGCCGGCGAGCGCGTCAGCTCACTGTAAGCGGCCAGGGTCGCGCGCGCCGTGGCCGGC
>JACIWP010000138.1 GCA_014360855.1 Anaerolineae bacterium | reverse complement strand
CGGCCGAGCGCATCTTCGGGTATCCAGCGGAGCAGGCAGTGGGCCGGAGCATGGACTTCGAGGCCATTCCATCGGCCGAATTGAGGGCCTTGGTAGAGCGCCTGTGGGGGCAGGTGCGGGCCGGTGCCTGTGTGTCGCTGGATGAGGAGCCGTATACGCATCCGGACGGCCGGCGCCTGTGGCTGAGCGGCACCGGCACACCGATATTGGATGCCGCCGGCCGGCCCAGCGGCGCCCTGTTCGTGGTGCGCGATGTGACCCGCGAGCGCCTGATCAAGCGGCAGATGGAGCAGACCGAGCGCCTCTCGGCGCTGGGTCAGATTGTGGCCGGCGTGGCCCATGAGCTGAATAACCCCCTCACCTCGATCCTCGGCTTCGGCCAGCTCCTGCTCTCGGAGCCATTGCAAGAGGAGGCGCGCCGCGATGTGGAGCGCATTGTCTCCCAGGCCCGGCGCATGTCCCGCATCGTGCAGAACCTGCTGGTCTTCGCCCGCGACCGCGAGCCAGAGTGGACCGCCACGGATTTGAACGCTGTTATTCGCCAGGTGGTGGAAATGCGGGAGCACGAGCTGAGCGTGGCCAATATTCAGGTGGAGCTGGAGCTGGAGGAGGACCTGCCGGTGATCCGCGCTGACCCCTATCAGCTTCAGCAGGTCTTCTTCAACCTGGTGTTGAACGCGGAGCAGGCCATGCGGGAAGCGCATCAGGGCGGCCGGCTGACGGTGCGCACAACCCTCTTGCCCGACGGAGAATGGCTCCGGGCGGAAGTCATTGATGATGGGCCGGGTATCCTGCCGCAAAACCTGAAGCGCATCTTCGATCCCTTCTTCACCACCAAAGAGGTGGGCAAGGGCACCGGCCTGGGGCTTTCGGTCTGCTACGGCATCGTGGAAGAGCACGGCGGGCGCATCTGGGCGGAAAGCGAGTACGGCCATGGTGCTACCTTCATCGTGGAACTGCCGGTGCGGCCAGCAGAGGAAACAACGGCGTCCCCTAAGCCTCTTGTCACCAAGGAGACAATACCCCCGTCAGCCCCTTGCCGCATCCTGGTGGTGGATGATGAGGACACCATCACCTCTATGCTCGGGCGGGTGCTCCCTCTCTGGGGCTATCAGGTCACCATCGCCGGGGATGGCCAGGAGGCACTGCGCCGGCTCTCAGAGGAGCAGTTCGACCTTATCCTCTGCGACATCCGCATGCCGGGCATGAAAGGGCAGGAGCTGATGGCGCGTCTGCAGGAGGAACGGCCGGAATACGCGCAGCGCATCGTCTTCATGACCGGCGACACGGTCTCCCCCGATACCCAAGAGTTTCTGCAGGGAGCCGGCCGGCCGGTCCTGCGCAAGCCTTTTACCCTGGAGCTCCTCCAGGGACTCCTGCAGGAGTGGCGCGAGCACCCGCCATATCCTACGGACAGTGCCTGATCGAACCCCTGTCAGGCTTCGCTCTGCACTGGATTAGGGCCCCTCGGCGTAATTCCGGTGCTTCCTGCCGGCAGACACACTGCTTCATTCTTGTCATGAGGAGCACATCCATGTCCTTCAACTTCGATGTGATTATCCCACGTCGGGGGACCGACTGCGAGAAATGGGACGAGTATCCTGAGGATGTACTGCCCCTCTGGGTGGCGGATATGGACTTTCGGGCGCCGCCGGCGGTCATCGAGGCACTGCGCGCCAGGGTGGAGCACGGCATATTTGGCTACGGCCGGGAGCCGGCCGGCCTGCGGGAGATCATCACCGCCCGGCTGAAACGCCTGTACGGTTGGTCCGTTGCCCCGGAGGCGCTGGTCTTCGTGCCCGGCGTGGTGCGCGGCATCCACATGGCCTGCCGGGGGGTGGTCTCACCAGGTGAGGCGGTGATGTATCAGGTGCCGGTCTATCCCCCCATTCATTGGGCGCCGGCGCAGAATGGGCTGATGGGTGTGGCCAATTCCCTGGTGCCGGATGCCGGCGGCTATTACACCATGGATTTCGATGCCATCGAGGCGCAAATCTCCCGACATCCCGTGCGGATGTTCATCCTTTGCAATCCCCATAATCCGGTGGGGAGGGTGTTTCGCCGGCCAGAGCTGGAGCGTCTGGCCGAGATATGCCTGCGGCATAATGTCATTATCTGCTCGGATGAGATTCACTGCGACCTGGTGTACCGCGGGCACCCGCATATCCCCATCGCCACATTATCGCCCGAGGTCGAGGCCAGGACCATCACCTTGATGGCGCCCAGCAAGACCTATAACATCGCCGGCCTGGAATGCTCCGTGGCCATCGTCCCGGACCCGGAACTGCGGAAGCGTTTTCTGGCCGGCCGCTGTAACCTGGTGCCGAGCGTCAACGTGATGGGGTTCGCGGCGGCGCAGGCCGCCTATGCCCACGGCGACGAGTGGCTGTCAGCACTGCTCCTCTACCTGGAGGCCAATCGGGATTATCTCTGCGCCTATGCCGATGCATATTTGCCCGGCATCCGCATCTGTCCCCCGGAGGGCACCTTCCTGGCGTGGTTGGACTGCCGGGAGGCCGGCCTGCCGGCGGACCCGTACACCTTCTTCCTGGAGCGGGCGCGGGTGGCGCTGAACCCTGGGCCATCCTTTGGGGCCGGCGGCGAGGGTTTCGTGCGGCTGAACTTCGGCTGTCCGCGTGCCGTATTGACCGAGGCGCTGGAGCGCATGCGCGCCGCCCTGGCGAAGCTTTAGAGGAACATCTTAGGTGACAGTCACCTGTTTTTATAGTATGGTTCGTAATGCAGGTTACGTTATCTGGGGCACGGGTCGGGTAATAAATGATAGAGAGATACGCCGCAGAACGTGTGAAGAAAGGAGGCCGGCGATGGCTATTGAAGTAGGACGAAAGGCCCCGGAGTTTGGGCTGAAGGACCAGAACGGCGAGCTGGTCAAGCTCTCCGATTATCTGGGCAAGAAGAACGTGGTGCTGTCATTCCATCCCCTGGCATGGACCTCGGTCTGTGCCGCACAGATGCTGCACCTGCATTTCACGGAGGAGGAATTCGCCAAACGCGATACCGTGGTTTTCGGCGTCAGCGTGGACAGCGTGCCCAGCAAGGCCGCCTGGGCCAAGGCGCTCGGGCTGGGGAATCTGCGCATCCTGGCGGATTTCCACCCCAAGGGGAACATGGCGGAGAAGTACGGCCTTCTGCGGCGCGAGGGCTTCAGCGAGCGGGCAGTGGTGCTGATTGACAAAGAAGGCATTGTGCGCTGGGTGAAGGTGTACCCGATGAAAGAGGTGCCGATGCCGCAGGAAGTGCTGGAAGCGATCGATCGCTTGTGAGCATCAGGTGATAGCATTCCGGTGACCATTCAGGTGACAGTCACCTCGCAGGTGACTGTCACCTGTTTTTACGCACCGCTTTCCCGATATATTCTCACACCACATCGCACCGCCGCTTCCCGCAGAACCGCATCTTGGGTGGCCAGCGGCAGTCCGGATCGCATCGCCAGGTCCATATACGCCGCGTCATACGCCGAAAGCCCTTGTTGTTGGCGGGCCAGGGAGAGAATTTCCCCGAAGATGCGGGTGGCCGCCTCCTCTACCACAATGATTGGCAGTTGGCGCAGGAGGTTCAGGAAACGCACTGTATCAGCGGCGGTGATCCGTCCCTGCCGCTCGGCCACCACCAGCACGTTGCTCACTTCCAGCGGCCAGATGATGGGAGCCAAGGCCGTGGCTCGGGTGAAGCTTTCCAGCACCTCATCAGCGTACGGGTTGGCTTCATCCTCAAAGCACCAGGCCATCACCACGGATGCGTCAATCACAAATTGCTCCGCCACTTATAGCCGTCCTTCCTCTACCATCTCCCGCACTGAGAGCCCACCCAGGCGCCGGCCGCGTCGGAAGGCTTTCAAGGCATTGATGACCTGTTCGGGGGGCAGGGAGGGTATCTCTCCTGCAGGCTGCAGGACGGCCACAGGCGTCCCGTGGCGCGTAATGATAATGCGCTCGCCCTTCTCCACCCGAGCGATCAACTGCGCCAGTCGTGTCTTTGCCTCATACACACCGACTTTCGTCATCCCATCCCTCCTGATAACAGACCAGTATAAGACCAGTGTATCATGTTTCCGCCCGGTGTCAAATCGCGAATCGCCGGCCCGGGAGAAACACGTTCTCCCAGCGCGCGGCCACGTTATGATGATTGTCCTTCGCACCGCCGGCGTGTATAATGTGATACACAGAAGTAACATGATGGTAGACTGTCGGCTGGTGGGATGATGGGTAAGGAATCCGCGGCGCGCAAGTCGCGCAGTATGGACCTGTTCGAGCAGGCCTTCCAGGAGCATATGGCGCGGGAGGCGCCGCTGGCGGCGCGCATGCGGCCGCGCACCCTGGACGAGTTCGTCGGCCAAGAACATATCGTGGGGCCGGGCCGGCTCCTGCGCCGCGCCATCCAGGCGGACCAGCTCTCCTCGGTCATCTTTTACGGCCCGCCCGGCACCGGCAAGACCACCCTGGCGATGGTCATCGCCAACACTACCAAGTCGCATTTCATCACCATCAACGCGGTGCTCGCCGGCGTCAACGACATCCGGGCCGCCATCGAGGTGGCACAGGAGCGCCGGCGGCTCTATCACCAGCGCACTATCCTGTTTGTGGACGAGGTCCACCGCTTCAATAAGGCCCAGCAGGACGCCCTGCTCCCCTGGGTCGAGAACGGCACCATCATCCTCATCGGCGCCACTACCGAAAACCCCTGGTTCTCGGTCAATGCCCCGCTGGTCAGCCGGAGCCGCATCTTCCAGTTGAAACCGCTCACGGAGGAAGACCTGTACACCATCGCCCGGCGCGCTCTCAGCGATCCCGAGCGCGGCTACGGCAAGCTGAAGGTGGAGATGCATGAGGATGCGCTGGCGCACCTGGTCAATGTCTCCAACGGCGATGCCCGCAGTTTGCTCAATGCCCTGGAACTGGCGGTGGAGACCACCCCGCCGAACGAGGATGGGGTCATTGTGGTGGACATGGCGGTGGCGGAGGAGAGCATCCAGCGGCGCGCGGTGCTGTACGACAAAGAGGGGGACTATCATTTTGATACTATCAGCGCCTTCATCAAGTCCCTGCGCGGATCGGACCCTGATGCGGCTATGTACTGGCTGGCGAAGATGGTCTACGCCGGCGAGGACCCCCGCTTCATCTTCCGCCGAATGCTCATCTTCGCCAGCGAGGATGTCGGCCTGGCGGATCCCAACGCCGTGGCGGTAGTGAACGCCTGTGCCGAGGCCTTCGACCGCGTCGGACTGCCAGAGGGGCGCTTCCACCTGGCGGAGGCGGCGCTCTACCTGGCCACCGCCCCCAAATCCAACTCGGTCTTTGCCTTTTTCGACGCGCTGGCCACGGTGGAGCAGGAGCGCGAGGGGGAAGTGCCCGTGCATCTGCGGGATGCCAGCAGAGACCAGGAGGGGTTGGGACACGGCGCCGGCTATCTCTATCCCCACGCCTACCGCGACCATTGGGTGGCCCAGCAGTACCTGCCGGACTCACTGCAGGGCAAGGTGTTCTATCAACCGGGAGAGCTGGGCTATGAGCGCCAGATCCGCGAGACCATCCTGCGCCGGCGGGAAGCCCAACTGGCTGCCATGGTGGAAGGGGAAGTCAGCCCGGCGGTGGAGCACCTCACCTTTTCCCCCCAGGACCGCGCCCGGGAGCGCTGGATCCAGCGCGCTCTCAGCCGCACCAGCGAACTGTTGGAGGAGCGCCGCCGGCGCATCTTTGCGCGGGCCGGCCTCTTGCGCCATCATGTCGTGCTGGACCTGAACGCCGGCACCGGCCTCCTGACCTGGGAGGCGGTGCGGCAGACGCCGGAAGGGGGCGTGTGGTGCCTGGTGGAGAAGCCGGAGGATGCTCAGGCCCTGCTGGAACAGGCCGGCCGCCTGCCGGAGCTGGAGCGGCCGGTGGTCTGGCAGGGCAAGGTGTGGGACCTGCCCCGCCTGATCCGACAGGCCGGCGAGCCGGCCCTGCGCTTCGACCGCATCATCGGGCGCAGTGTCTTCACCGAGGAGCCAGATAAGCCGGCGCTGGCGCGTCTGCTGGCGGAGATCCTGCGGCCGGATGGGCGCATTGTGCTGGCGGAAGTGGTGCCGCGCCGCGCCCAGCGCCTCTATGCCCTGGTGGAGCCGGCGGCCCTGCCGGGCGACCTGGCCGAGCGCTGGAAAGAGGCGGAGGAAACCATCTATGCGGATGCCGGCGATGTCATGGTGAATTGGGATGCCCCGGACCTGGAAAGGGCCTTTGCCGAGGCCGGCCTGGAGGTCCAGGTGGAGGTGGTGGAGGAATCCAATGAGCGCGTGCTGGGGCCGCGCCAGCTCGCGCAGTGGTTCACGCCGGCGGCCGGTGCCGGCCGGCCCAGCTATGTCCAGCGTCTGCTGGCCAGCGGCCGGCTGACAGAGGCGGAAATTGAGCTACTGCGTCAGCAGTTGGGCCGGCTGATCGGACAGCCGCTGGTATGGCGCACAAGCGTGGCGTATGTGGTCGCTCAGCCGGCGCGGTGAGGCCGGCGGTCACCCATAATTTCAAATCCATATCACAAGGAGGTAACACGTATGCTCGACATCTTCTGGATCTTCCTCATCCTGGCTTCGCTCCAGCCGGTCATCCACCAGCGCCTGCTGGAAGCGGCCCGGCTCCGCAGAATTCATGACCTGGAGCGCAAGCGCAAGAGCCGCGTCATTACCCTCATTCATCGGCAGGAGACCCTGGCTTTCCTGGGTTTCCCCGTGGCGCGCTACATTGACATTGATGACTCCGAGGCCGTACTGCGCGCCATCAAGCTCACCGACCCCGAAGTGCCGATTGATCTCATCCTGCACACCCCCGGCGGGCTGGTGCTGGCGGCAGAGCAGATCGCCTATGCGCTGTGCGCCCATAAGGCACCCGTGACGGTCTTTGTCCCCCATTATGCCATGTCAGGCGGTACGTTGATCTCCTTGGCCGCCGACCAGATCGTCATGGATCCCAACGCCGTCCTCGGGCCGGTGGACCCTCAGCTCGGGCAGTACCCGGCCGCGTCCATCCTGCGGGCAGTGGCGCGCAAGGACGTGAACGAGGTGGACGATCAGACGCTCATCATGGCGGACATCGCCGAGAAGGCCATCCGCCAGGTGAAGGAGACGGTGGTCTGCATCGTGCAGGAGCGGATGTCGCGTGAGCAGGCAGAAGCCCTGGCGGAGAAGCTGGCCACCGGCACCTGGACGCATGATTATCCCATCACGGTGCGGGAGGCGCGGGAGCTGGGCCTGCCGGTCAGCACGGAGATGCCCACGGAGGTATATGAGATCATGCAGTTGTATCGGCAGACGGCCCAGCGCCGGCCCTCGGTGGAGTACATCCCTGCGCCGTACCGAGTTCCCGAGGGCAACGGCCGGCGGCGCGGCCTGCTCGAATAACCCGCTGAGCGCCGGCGGCAGGTACCTGGTTCGCAATCCTCCGCCTCCCCGGCCGTGGGGCCGCGGGAGGCGGTTGCATTTTTGCCCCGGCGCGCCGGCCAATGGTATAATGCGCGTTATCGCAATAGTCGAGGAAAGAGGGACGCCGTCCATGAGCACGCTCAACGATTATATGCGGGAAGTGCGGGAGCTGGCCGACGCCAAAGGCTTCGGCAGTGGGCCGGAGCGCATCTGGGAAATGCTGGCCCTCATCCATACCGAGGTCTCCGAGGCGACGGATGCCTATAAAAAGGGCGAGCCCATGGAGAAGGTCGGCGAGGAGCTTATCGACGCGCTGATCCGCATCTTTCATCTCCTTTCGGCGCTGGACCAGGATGCGGAGGCCCTTTATCGGGCCAAGATGGCGAAAAACTGGGGGCGTCCCTATCGCTACAACACGGTGCGCGGCGGATGAGCCGGCAGGCAGGATAAGCCGATGGAGAGCGAGCGGCGCCAGCGCCTGTATCGCGCCGAGGCGGTCATTATCAAACGGCGAGATTTCGGGGAAGCGGATCGCCTGGTGACCTGCTTCACCCGCGAGCACGGCAAGCTGACGCTCCTGGCCAAGGGGGTGCGCAAGATCACCAGCCGCAAAGCCGGCCATGTGGAGCTGTTTACCTACGCGCGCCTGCTGGTGGCCAAGGGCAGGACCTGGGACATCATCACCCAGGCCGAATGCATCCAGCCCTTCCTCCCCCTGCGGGAGGACCTCGGGCGCACCGGCTATGCCTATTACGCGGCGGAACTGCT
>JACIWP010000137.1 GCA_014360855.1 Anaerolineae bacterium | reverse complement strand
CTGTATTCACTGGGGCCGCGGCGCTGGCTGAAGCCTCTGCCGCTGTGGGGGCTGGCGTTGTTCCTCCTGCCGCTGGCCATGGACGGCCTGACGCAGGTGCTGGGCCTGCGGGAGAGCACGCCGGCACTGCGCGTGCTGACGGGCCTCACCACCTCTGCCGGCACCGTCTGGTTCGTCTACCCGTACATCGAGGCCGCCATGCTGGACCTGCGGCGGGAGCTGGTGCGCAAGCTGAAAATAGAACAGCCTCCCGTGGGCTAGATTCCCACGGGAGGCTGTTCTGCGGTTCAGGTGGCCGCCGGCTCCTTGTGCGGCGCCTCCTCCGAGAAGATGTTGGTGCCGGCTTCGATGAAGTCCTTGCGCCAGGCCTCCTCCAAGATCGCCGCCGCCTCCTGCGAGTAACGGTCCAGGCCGGCGGCCAGCTCGCCCACCAGCGTCTCGGCCCCCGGATGCGTCGGATAGGGATGATAGGTCTGATATATCTCGCGGAACACATGCGGATGGTCGATCAGCATGCAGGGGCGCAGAAGGTTCTCGCTGTACGGCTGGCGGGCGCGAATGCCGCGGAAATAGGGCGACTCCAGCACCTCTTTCAGGCTCTTCTCCTTGATGTTGTCCACGGCGAAATGGGTGAAGATGCACGGTTCGACATCCCCGCGCGAGGTGATGTGGAAGTAATCCCTGCCGGCGGCAATGCACCCGCCCACATAGGGCGCGTCGTTCCAGAAGTCTATGACGAACATGGGGTATGTGGCGCGGATGCGCGCCGCACCCATGCGCCGGAGCAGATCGCGCTGTTCGGGCGTGGGCATCAGGGACAGGTCGGGGTCCCGCCCCACCGGCATGTACAAGAAGTGCCAGCCGATGCAGGCGCCCCTTTCGACCAGCATGCGGTTGAATTCGTCGCTGATAATGGTGTCCACGTTGCAGCGCGTCACCATGGCGGAGAAGCCAAAGATAACGCCGTTCTGGCGCAGGGCGTCCATAGCGCGCATGATGGTTTGGAAGGTGCCTTTGCCTCGCCGGCCGTCGGTCTCCTCCTCGAAGCCCTCGATGCTGACCGCCGGCACGATGTTGCCCAACCGCGCGATGCGCTTTACCGTGTCCTCATCCAGCAGAGTGCCGTTGGTGTAAATCTGGAACAGGGTATCGCGGTGCTTCTCGTAGATGGGCCACAGGTCGTCGCGGATGAAAGGCTCGCCGCCCAAGATAGTGACGAAGGAGATGCCCATCTCCTCGCCTTCGGTCAGCACGCGGTCGATGACCTCCGCCGGCAGGTCGTCCTTGCGGGTGTATTCGCCGGCGTAACAGCCGGCACAGCGCAGGTTACAGCGCATTGTTGGGCTGATGAGCATGGCCCACGGCGGGCGATAGCCGTAGCGCTCAGTGTACGCATCGCGCTTCACCTTGGCCTCGCCGAAGCTCTGGTTGAAGAACAAGTTGTACAGGAAGCGGTAGCGGCACTCGGGATTGGTCTCGCGGAACACCCGGCGGATGAGCTGAGCCAGCGGCGTATTCCGACGCCATCCATCCCGCAGGGTCTGCAGGATGGTTTTCTCGCGGTAGCTGGTGGCCAGGCGTTCCATGACCGTCAACAGATACTCGAAATCCCGGTCGGATGCCCGGCCGAGGAAGCCGGAAATGGAACGCAGTATCTGCTCCGTGGTCATTCGCTTCAAGCTTCTCATCATCGCTCACCTCCTCGTCTATGACAGGATGGTGCATGAAAGATGTAAGCTAGCACGCTGGCGAATCCTATAATTTGACGATGAACGGGCGAGGTATATTCGGAGCCGTAAGACTACGTTGGGGATAATGCGGGATGAGGTGACAGTCACCTCGCAAGTGACTGTCACCGGAGTGAAAGCTTTATTTCGCGGCGGCGCGCTGGCCGGCCTCCGTCAGAGTCCAGATGCGCCCGCCGCCCACCAACTGGCAAAGCCCGTGATAGGCACAGCCGGCGCATGCCGTGTCGCAGGACGCGGTGAGCGTTTTCACATAGCCCATACGCTCCAGGTCCTCCAGCATGGCTGTGACGAGCTGGGGGGTGACTCCCAATTTGGCGGCCAGTTCGTCCAGATGCAGGGGACTGCCGGCGGCCAGCTCACGCAGTAACTGTTCCAGCATGCTCGTTCTCCCGCTTCAAGGCAGTATCAACAGGGCAAGCCGATACACCAAAATGCCCATGGTGAATGAGATGACCAGCAGGCCCAGGATATTAGCAATGGTCCATTTCCAGGAGCCGGTCTCCTGGCGGATGGTGGCCACCGTGGCGACGCAGGGGATGAACAGGATTTGCACCACCAGGAAGGCCAGGGCAGAGGCCGGCGTCACCGCAGTGCTCAACCGCGCAACGAGGCCGGCCTGGTCCGCACCGGCGTACAAGATGGCCATGGTGGCAATGGCGTTCTCTTTGGCCACGAAGCTGCTCAGCAGTGCCACCAGCATGCGCCAGTCCAGCCCGAGGAGCGCCCCCAGCGGAGCTGCCCAGCGGCCGAAGGTGGCCAGGTAGCTCGTCTCGATATTGCCGGCCGGCAGGGTGGAAAGCGCCCACATCACGACCGACATAATCAGGATGAGCGTGCCGGCCTTGCGCAGAAACTCCTGCACGTGCTGCCAGACCTGCAGGGCAATGGTGCGCGCATTCGGCTTATGATACAGCGGCAGTTCCATAATGAAGGCGGCGCGCTCCCCTTTCATCATCACCTTGCTCAACAGCAAACCCGCCAGCGCCAGCACAAGCAGGCTCATGGCCACCAGTCCCCAGGCCACCAGCGCGGCAGACCGGCCGAAGAACACCGGCGTCAGGAAGGCGATGACCGCCATGCGGGCCGCGCAGGGCACCAGCGGGGCCAGCATAATGGTCAGCAGTCGGGAGCGCGGCGTGTCGATGATGCGGGTGCCCATGACCGCCGGCACGTTGCATCCAAAACCCAACAGCAGGGGCAGGAAGCTTTTGCCGTGCAAGCCCATCATGTGCATGAAGCGGTCCATGACGAAGGCGGCACGCGCCATATAGCCGGTATCCTCCAGCAGTGCCAGCACGGTGAAGAAGATGACCAGGATGGGCAGGAAGGTGACGACCATGCCGGCGCCGCCCAGCACGCCGTCCACGATCACGCCGCTCAGCCAGGCCGGCGCCCCGGCCAGCATGGCGCTCAGCCATCCCCGCAGGCCGTTGATAATGACGGTGTCCAGCCATTCCTGAATGGGCGAGCCGATGGTGAAGGTCAGCCAGAAGACGACCCCCAGGACGCCGGCCAGGATGATCAGCCCCCAGAAGGGGTGGGTCGCCCAGCGGTCCAGCCGGCCGGTGAGGGTGATCTGGCCGGCCTGCGGCCGCACCACCGCGGCGCGCACCATGCGTCCCACCCATTCATAGCGTCCGCTGGCCACGGCCATCAGGGCATCGTCGTGTTGAGCCAGGAGGGCATGCACTTGCTGACGGATATCCGCCGGCAGGTGGCTGTCCATCAACTCGGTCAGATGTCGGTCGCCCTCCAACAGTTTGAGGGCCACCCAATCGGGCGGGTAGGGGGCCGGCACATACGGACAGATCAGCTCCTTGACCCGCTCCAGCACCTGCTGATGGTCGGCGCGCACCTGCGGCAGTTTCGGCTCATACGGGATCTCCCCGCGCGCCAGCCGCACCACCACATCTACCAGTTCCCGCACGCCGCGGTTCTTGGTGGCTACCATGGGCACCACCGGCACGCCCAGGGCGGCTTGGAGCACCTCCGGTTCGATGTGCACCCCTTCCTGCTCCGCCACGTCGATCATGTTCAGCGCCACCACCACGCGCGAGGGCAGGGGCAGGAGCTCCGCCACCAGGTACAGGTTGCGTTCCAGGGTGGCGGCGTCCAGCACCACGACCACCACATCCGGCCGTTCCTGGATGATGTACTCGCGAGCGATCAGCTCCTCCAGCGAATTGGCGGTCAGGCTGTAGGTGCCGGGCAGGTCTACCAGTTGAATTTGCAGGCCGTCATAGCGGAAATAGCCCTCTTTCTTCTCCACCGTCTTGCCCGGCCAGTTGCCCACATGCTGATTCAGACCGGTCAGCAGGTTGAAGAGGGTGGATTTGCCGACGTTGGGCTGGCCGGCCAGGGCTACCCGCAGTTCTGCCGGTTGGGACGGCCGAGCAGTCGTCGTGACCGAATGACAAGACATCACTGGTGCCTTCATGGCATATCGTCCTCATGGATCATTATGCGTCGGGCCGGCGCGATACGAACGTGCGCTGGACAAAGCGCGGGTCAATGCGTGCCGCGGTCTTCTCATCCGCCTGCACGAGGATATGGCGCGCTTCGCCGCGGCCGAGCGCAATGCGTGCATCGCGCACCTGCACGATGAGCGGGCCGTGCCCGAAGTTCTGAATCATGGTCAGCGGCGTGCCAGGGGTAAATCCCAGCGTGGCCAGCCGGCTGAGGATGCCGTGGCCGCCGACGATCTCCTGCAGGAGCACCGTTTCGCCGGCCGGCACGACGTCCAGAGGAACGATGGCTTTCTTGGTCTCCGCCATAGGCTGTTGTGTTATCCTCCTTGATTTTCTGCGTTGTGGGATGCGGCGATATGCACCAGGATGCGCTCCGCCAGCGGCCGGCCGATGGCCTTGCGCTCGCCGTCCAGTTCGATGGTCACCGGGCCGTCGAACGGGGCAATCTCGACCATAGTGACCCGCACGCCGGGGCGCAGTCCCAGGCGATCCAGATACTCCAGCATCTGGGCGTTGTCCTCGGGGACGCGCTCGATCTCCGCGCTTTCGCCGGCCGCCAGCTCCAACAGTGGGCGTGCCGCTTCATCCTCGCAGGCACACGCTTCCTGCCCGATGGGGTGGCCGTGGGGGCATTCCTGCGGGTAGTTCAGGAACTGGGCCAGGCGGTCCGACACTTCTTGGGAAGTGACGTGTTCCAGACGTTCGGCCTCCTCGTGCACGCGCGCCCAGGGGAGGCCGAGGGAGTCATGCAGGAAGCGCTCCCAGAGGCGATGCCGGCGGAAGACGTTCTGCGCCGCGCGCAGGCCGGCCGGCGTCAGCGATACTCCCCGATAGGGGGTGTACTCCACCAGCCCCTGCTCCGCCAGCTTGCGGATCATTTCATGCACGGATACCGGCGATATCCCCAGGCGAGAGGCCAGCGCGCTGGTGGACACCGCCCCCTGCATCCCGCCCATCTTGCATATGGTCTTCAGATAGTCTTCCGCGCTCTCGCTGTGCAGCATGCTTACCCCCGCTCTCTTTCAATTTGAGGGTGTGATGAAAAATTTTATAAGGCATGCCTAATTATAATAGAGAAGGTAAACCTTGTCAACCGCGCCGCCCGCGGCATACCCATTCGGAAAACTTGCTTGTCCTGGAGCACGTTGTGCTCTATAATAGGGTCAAAGCGTACTGGCAGTGCATGCCAAGGAGGCAAAATGATGAGAGCCCGCAGTGAGAGGGCAAGAGCCGCTCGCCGGCTCAGGCTGTTCATATACGCCCTGATGGTGGCGCTTTCACTGGTGAGCTCCTGGAGCGCGGAGGCGCAGGCGCCGGCCGGCCGGGTGGATGTGCTGACGGTCTCCGGCGCCATCACTCCCATCATTCAGGGATATATTACCCGCGGCATCGAGCAGGCGGAAATGGACGGCGCGGCCGCCCTGGTCATCCAGCTCGACACCCCGGGCGGTTCTGTGGAGGTGACCAAGGCCATCACACAGCGCATGCTGGCGGCGCGGGTGCCCATCGTGGTGTTTGTGGCGCCGGCCGGCGCGCACGCCGCCTCGGCCGGCACCTTCATCACCCTGGCCGCGCATGTCGCCGCCATGGCGCCCGGCACGAGCATCGGAGCGGCCAGCCCGGTCGCCGGCGGAGGCGAGGAACTGCCCGAGACCTCCAAGGAGAAGGCCATTTCCATCCTGGAGGCCGATTTGAAGGGCCTGGCCCGCCGGCGCGGCGAGAAAGCGGTGGAATGGGCCGGCCAGGCGGTGCGCGAAGCGCGCGCCTCGACTGCTGAGGAAGCCCTGGAGTACGACGTCATTGATGTCATCGCCAACGATATCGACGACCTGCTGGCCAAGCTGGACGGCCGGCAGGTGGTGGTCGCCGGCGAGACCATCACCTTGCACACGGCCGGCCTCCCCTGGCAGGAGATCCCCCTAGGGGCCATCGAGCGCTTTCTGCATGCCATCACCGACCCCAACATCGCCTTTATCCTGATGACGCTGGGCCTGAACGGCATCTTGTTTGAGCTGGCCAGCCCGGGCGGCTATGCGGCCGGCATCATCGGCGGCATCTGCCTGGTCCTGGCACTGTACGCCCTGGGAGTGCTCTCGGTGAACTACACGGGCCTCATTTTCATCGTGTTGGCATTTGTGCTCTTTATCCTGGACATCAAGGCGCCCACGCACGGCGTGCTGACCGCCGGCGGCATCGCCTCCTTCATCCTGGGCACGCTGGTGCTGTTCAGCTCCTCATACATGCCCATCTCCCTCTCGCTGGTCATCACCGTGGCCCTGGCGACGGGTGCCTTTTTCGCTTTTGTGGTGGCGAAGGCGGTGGGGGCAATGCGCCGGCGGCCCACCACCGGCGAAGAAGGGATGATCGGGGAGCTGGCCGAGGTGCGGTCGCCGCTGGTACCGGAGGGCATGGTCTTCGTCCAGGGCGAGCTGTGGATGGCGCGCAGTCAGGATGGAACGTCCATCCCGGCCGGCGAAAAGGTGGTGGTGGTCGGGCGCGAGGGGTTCCGCTTGATCGTACAGCCCGCCGGCGAGGCATCGGCGCCGTCTGCCAGCGCATCAAAGGAGGCGTCATGACGGTGGAGCAGATTGGCCGGCGCCTGCGCACCTTCTATAAGGTGCGCAGTTTCCACATTGACGTGTACGGCCACGTCAACAATGCCGAGTATCTGCGCTTTGCGGAGATGGCGCGCGATGACTTCATGGAATATCTTGGCCTGACGGTGCCGCAGTTACTGGATGCCGGCGTGCGCCTGGTCATCGCCGAGACGCGCGTGCGCTATCTGCGGCCGGCCGTTTACGGCGACACCCTCGAAATCTGGGGCTGGATCAGCGAGCTGGGGCGCGTGCGCTCCGTGTGGGAGCAGGAGATGCGGCGCGCCGGCACGGAGGAGGTCCTCACGCATATCTGGTCGCGGGTGGCCTGTCTGGATGCGGGGAACCGCATCATCCCCATCCCGGCGGCACTGCGCCAGGTGCTGGAGCGGGTGCTGGAGCCGGCAGGGAACCCGCCGGCCTAACCCGTCAGCCCATCCAGGTGGCAGGTATCGTTCAGCCGGGCCAGCACAGCCCAGCCGTCGGGGAAAAGGTGCAGTTCCGAGATCGACCCATGCGTCATGCGGAACTTCCAGCGCGCCTCCGAGGGCAGGCCCAGTGTAATCTGTAACAGGATTATCAGGGACCCGCCGTGAGCGACGACGGCGATGGTTTGCTCATCGTGCTTCGCCCGCACCTCATCCAGCCAGGCCCGCACGCGCTCCCGCAGTTGTGTATCGGTTTCCCCGCCCGGCGCGGAGAACCGTTCCGGCGCGCGCAGCCAGGCTTGATAGGCCTCTGGGTCGCGCTGGCGAATTTCTTCGAACGTATGCCCTTCCCATTCCCCGAAATTCAGCTCCCGGAGGCGAGGTTCCTTGATGATTTCCAGCCGGCGCGGGACCGCCAGCGGAATCGCGGTGTCGACGGCGCGCTGGAGGTCGCTGGCGTATACGGCATGGATGGTCTCGCCGGCCAGCCGGCGGCCCAGCGCCTCCGCCTGCCGGCGGCCCAACTCGTTCAACGGCACATCGGTCTGTCCCTGATAGCGCAGTTCCGCGTTCCATAGGGTCTGTCCATGACGGATGAGCAGAAGGCGCAGCATGATCCTCTCCCATGAAGCGAAGTGATGCTATCACAGTGTACCACAGCGCGGTGCGTGGGAAAAATTTGTCCGCGCGGGTACATCGAGGGGATGCGCATATACTGGGGACGAATACTCAGCAGAGGGCCGCCGCGGGGGCCGGCCCCTGCGATCCAGGTTGGCTCATTCGCCGGCGGCGAAGAACGGGGATTCCTCCTCGGCCGCCGAGAATTCCGCCAGCTCGGCAAGGGCCTGCAGGGCTTCCTGGGCTTCCTGCTCATTCAGCCGGCTGATGGCGTAGCCGGCATGCACGATCACATAGTCGCCCACCTGAACGTCAGGGGTAAAGGCCAGACACACCTCGC
>JACIWP010000136.1 GCA_014360855.1 Anaerolineae bacterium | reverse complement strand
GCAGGTGACAGTCACCTCCAAGGTGACTGTCACCTGCGCTGGGAGTTGACGAGGGATTACGAAGCCGGCGTGGGTTGTGCCGGCGCCTCATCCGTCGGCGCCGGCGTCGGGGTCGGCTGAACCAGGAAATCTTGCCGCCCCTTGTTCACGAAGTCCTCGGCGGAGAACGCCGAGACTCGCACGTAATAGGGCGACTCGGAGGAGCGAATCACATAGCTGTTGTCCTCCTGGCGCGCCCCCACCGTGACCGTATAGGTGCGACTGCCGCCGGCCTCATCCTTCGCCTCCACGGTGATGACGGCACTGGGCTGGTCAAAACCGTACTCCGGCTTCTCCGTCTTGCCCAGCGGCTCCATCATCCACCAGGCTTCCAGCCGGCCCAACAGTACCTTCACCGTGTTCTCATCCAGCGTCTCTCCGGCGGCCAGACCCTCCAGGCTCCATTTGCCGGCCTCATCCTTGCGGAAGCGGAACGTCCCTTGCGCGTTCTGGACGGTGAAGGCGGTCACCTGATCCTGGGGCACCGAGAAGTACTTGGCGTTGAGCCAGGATGTCAAGGCAGTGCTGGCATCAGAGAAGTTGATGCCAGAGACCAGGTAGACCTGATTCTGGCCGGCGCGCCGCGCGTGGGTCACGTTGTACGCCGGCGAAGTGCCCAGATACAGGATGTAGTTGGTGCCATCTTCGGTAGTCATAGTGATCTGACGCTCGAAGGCGTCATCCGCGACCCGCAGACGGCGGTGACTGGTGCTGTTCTCCGTCACCAGCCGGTTGGACTGCAGGGCGGCCACTTTGTCGAGGAACTCCGTGACCCGCTTTTCCTCACAGGGATAATCGTCCACATTCGGCAGAACCCAGGCGCCGGCCTTCTTCTCCAGCACCACTTCCCCGCCCTCGGAATCCTTGACCGCAATCCGCACGACCTGCGATGCGTCGAGGCCTTCCAGCAGGGCGACCGCCGGCGCCGCCGCAGTGCCGCCGCGCGGCCAGAAGACTACGCCGACCACAATAAGCTGTACCACGAGCAGGACAGCCAGGAGCTGATTGGTGCGGCTGATGTTCTTCATGACTCACCCCCTTGCCCTTTGTCCGGTTGATGCAGGTTCACGAGCGGCATCGGGGCCTCATGCCGCCGGCGGTGGTTCCACACCAGTCCGATCACTCCCAGACCCAGCAGGGCCACCACATAGTTCAGCCCCTCCCAGAAGGACTGCTCGCCCTGCGACAGCGGCCGCAGGAGGCGGGCCTGGGTACCGCGCGAGCGGATGCTCAGCAGGTCCGCATCCTCCACCGCCCAATCCACCGCATTCTGCAGGAACTGGAGATTGTTCAGATAGCGGTCCTGGAACAGGGTGCGGGAGATACCCAGCACGGTATCATCCAGGAATTCGGAACTGCCGATGACCACCAGGCGGGCCGATTCCGGCGATTTCTCCACCGTGGTCATGCCCAGCGCTTTGTCAGGTTCCTCCGCGGCGCCGGCGTTCTCCTGACCTTGCTCCGCGCCGGCCTCCAGGAAGGGATTGGGACGGTCCTTGAAGTAGCTCTCGAAACTACCGCGGATGCTCACCGCCAGCAGGTGCGACTTCTGCTCCCCTTCCACCGGGAAGCCCAGCTCCGGGTACGCTTGGGGGTTGGGCTGGACGTCATTGGTGGTACGCACCCAGGAGGCATCGGTGGAGCGCAGGAGTTCCACCACCTCACGATCCTTGTTCTTCTCGGGGTCCACCTCCAGCGGGGAGACCCACTGCAAGGTCACCGCCGGCAGGTTGGCCACGATGGGATTGTTCTTGGCCATGCCGCTGGCGCGCACGTCCACGAAATAGGGATAGCGCATCTGCTGGATCTCCACCACGTTGACGCCGGAGACAGTGCGCGTGACCTGGATGGGGAACGGCTCGTTCTGCGGGTCCAGCACCATGCCCTGACCCACCGTGACGCCGTAATGGGCCAGCATATCATACAGCGGATCGTTGACCGGCTCCATCAGGATGGCGCCGCCGAACTGCATCGGGGAGAGGCGGTAGCGCCCGCCGGCCACGATGACCGCCCCACCGCGCATCAGGTACTGGTCAATGGCGTACAGCTCCTTGTCGGTGAATTGATACGGGCCGATGATGACCAGCACGTCCACATCGCCGGGCACGCGGCCACTGCTCAGGTCCACCGTCTTCAGGTTGTACTGTTGGGAAAGCTGGTTGCGCACCAGCGACCAGGTGGAGATGGGGTTGGAATATCCGCCGAACATGTTGGGCACAGGCTCTTCGGAGGGATGCCAGAGGCCCACGGTCTTGAGGAAGCCGGGCGCCGCCCGTTTGATGCCGGCCTCGATCTCCGAGCGCACATCTGCCTCCGTCATACTGCCGGTCGGATACATGACCGAGACATCCTCGCCGGCCTGCATGACCAGGTGCAGATAATAGGTCTGGTCAGAGAAGAGGCTCACCGCGAAGGGGCGGATCCCATAGGAATTGTACAGCTCTTCCGCGGAGATGCCGGCCTGCGGGTCCCGCGGGTTCACCATGGTGAAGATGAACTTGCCGCCGGCAGTCCTCTCAATATCGCGCGCCACTTTCTCCACCAGCCCGGGGATATCCTTCAGCTCCGCCGGCAGGGTATCAGGGGTGGTGTACAGCGTCAGCCGGATGGGCTGTTCGATCTTGGCAAAGAGGGCATCCAGGCTCTGGAAGCCGTACACCACGCGCTTGATGGCGCGGGTCAAATCATATTCCAGATTGCGCAGGCCGACGTCCCAATTGCCCCCGCCGGCCGGCCGGATTTCGATCAGATCATCGAAACTCAGCACCTCATACTGGTCGCCGTAGCGCACCAGGATATCGAAATAGGAACTGATAATGGTGTCCTCGTAGCGGCCGGCGATGCGGAAAGGCGTCGGTTTGATGCCGTATATCTGATTGGCCTCCGCCTCCAGCTCGGAGTTACTGCGCGGGTCAACTATCTCCACCTTGATCTTGCCCCCGGAGGCTATCTCATACTCCCGGAGCATATCGCGAATGGTGGGAACCAGGGGCGAGAGCAGGGGGTGCGTCCGCTCGCTGAAATAGCCGCGGATGAGGAGCGGCTCTTCCAGGCCGCGGATGAGGTCGCGCGTGACCGGGGAAAGGCTGTACTCTTTGCCGGCGGTGATGTCCGCGCGCAGTCCGTGCAGAGGGAACATCCAGGCGTTCAGCGCCAGCACGTTGGCCCCCACCAGCACGATGCGCAGGAGGGCATTAAGACGATGCGGCCGGCTCCGGGGCCCCTCGCTCCAGCGCTTGCTCTCCAGCGATACCACATTTGCCACCAGGAAAAAGGCGGTCAGGGAGAGATAGTAGACCAGGTCGCGCAGGTCAATGACGCCGCGCTCGATGCTCTCGAAGCGACTGCCGGTGCCGATAGCGCGCAGGATCTCCGCCGGCGTCTCCCCGAACAGTTTCGTCACCCCTGGCGACCCGACCAGATAGAACGCCCCGCCCACCAACAGGGTCAGCAGGAGAGAAACGATCTGGTTATCGGTGCGGGAGGAGATAAACAGCCCGATGGCAACATACGCGCCGGCCATCAACAGTGTCGCCAGATACCCGCCGATCACCGGGCCCCAGTCCAGATCGCCCAGCAGGCTGACGGTAATGGGCAGAAAAATGGTCAGCGCCACCGCCAGGGCGATGAGCGCCATGGTGGCAAGGAACTTGCCCAGCACCAGCACCGCCGGCCGCACTGGCAGGGTCATCAGCACCTCCAGCGTGCCGGCGCGCTGCTCCTCGCTCCACTGCCGCATGGTCAGTGCCGCCACCAGGAAGATCATCAGCACCGGCATCCAGCGGAACAGCGGCCGCACATCGGCGATGTTGCGGGCGAAGAAGGTATCCACCCAGAAGAAGGTGAAGAGGGTGACGACGAGGAACACCCCGACGAAGATGAAGGCCATCGGAGAGCCGAAATAGGCCCGCAGTTCCTTGCGCGCTACTGCCAGGACCTGATTCCATGCCGATTTCATGCCGCACGCACCTCCTTCGCTTTGGCTGGTATACTGCCGGCAGAGGTCGCCAGCTCATTGAAGACCGCTTCTAGGGTGCGCACATGACGCCGCAGTTCATACACCGGCCAGTTCTGCTCCCGTGCCAGCCGGAAGACCGCCGGCCGCACATCCACCCCGTTCTCACCGCGGATGTGATATTCCACCCCATGCGGCGTGTCGAACCGCTCCACCGAACGCACACCGGGCAGGCCCTTCAGCGCCGTCAGGGCGCCAGGCACTGCCTCCCCCAGCACCAGCACGGCCTCCGAGGTGGCTTCCAGCTCCTGCAGGCGGGCATCCGCCTTGACCTCGCCGTTCATCAGGATGATGACGCGCTGGCAGGTGGCTTCCACCTCGGAAAGGATGTGCGTGGAGAGGAGAATGGTGCTGTTTTTGGCCAGCCGGCGGATGAGCCGGCGCACTTCCAGCACCTGGGTGGGGTCCAGGCCCACTGTTGGCTCGTCCAGGATGAGCAGTTTGGGCTTGTGCAGGATGGCCTGGGCGATGCCCACGCGCTGGCGGTACCCCTTGCTCAATTCGCCGATGGGGCGGGTCAGGTAATCCTGCAGGCCGGCCGCCAGGATGGCCTCGGTCAGCAGGGCCGGCTGTTGCTCCGCTGGGATTTGCCGCAGATCGGCCATCAGCCGCAGGTACGCCTGTACTGTCAGCTCCGGATACAGGGGGGCGTTCTCCGGCAGATAGCCGATGCGGGACTGCACTGCCAGCGGGTCGGCCACCACATCAATGCCGTCGATCCACACTTCTCCCTCATCCGGCTGAAGATAGCCGGTGAGGATTTTCATCAGGGTGGTCTTGCCGGCGCCGTTGGGCCCCAGTAAGCCGATGACTTCGCCGGCGTCCACATGGAAGCTCACATCCTTGACCGCCTGCACCATGCCGTACGATTTACTGAGATGCTTGACATCGATCATTTCCAGCCATCCCTCCTCGATACGGGATGGTGTCCCAGGGGGGATGCCGGCTGGCCGCCCCCTGGGACACCTGCGCGTACGCCGTATGAATATATTCATCCCAGGCCAGAACGCGAAATCACCACCGTCCTTTATTCCTTCGGCCGCTCCGCCAGGGTGACGGTGACCTTCTTTTCCTTCCCATCCCGGATGATGGTCAGCGTCACCTGCTGGCCGGGCTGGGTCTTGCGCACCAGGTACGAGATGAGCTGATCCATGCCGGTTACCGGCGTGTCGTCTATGGCGATGATGACATCACCGCCGGTAGTTAACTCCTGGCCTTGCACACGGATGACGCGCTCACTGCCGCGCAGGCCGGCCTTGTCCGCTGGACTGCCGGCGGCCACGTCCAGCACCAGCGCGCCCCGGCGCACCGGCAGGTCCAGGGCCTTCACGTCCTGCGGCAGGAGATCACGCCCCGTGATGCCCAGCCACGGATAGGCATATGAGCCTTTGGCGATGAGCGCCGGCACCACCTTGGCGATAATGTTGCTCGGCACCGCGAAGCCGACGCCGGAACTGCTCCCCGTCTGAGAGATGATCATGGTGTTCATGCCGATAACCTCTCCGCGGCTGTTCAGCAGGGGGCCGCCGGAGTTGCCCGGGTTGATGGCCGCGTCAGTCTGAATGACCTCCGGGATGGAGAAGCGGGAGAGGCCCGATTGAATCACGCGCCCCACCGCGCTGACGATGCCGCGCGTCATCGTCCAGGTCTGGCCGAAGGGGTTACCGATAGCCACAGCAAGCTGTCCCACCTTCACCTGGTCTGAATCTCCCAGGATCACCGGCTTCAGCGCGACCTGGGTTGGGTCCACATTGATCACGGCGATATCGCTCTGCGGGTCCGTGCCGATGACATCCGCCTCCAGAATGGTCCCATCCTTGAAATGCACTTCCACAATAGTGGCATCCTCGACCACGTGGTCATTGGTGACGATATGGCCTTCTGTGTCCCAGACGAAGCCCGAGCCTTCACCGCGCCGATATAGGTCATCGGCGAAGCCGGAGAGACCTGAGACCTGCTGGGCCACCCGGATGTGCACCACGGATGGGCTGACCTCCTCGTACATACGCGTCAACAGCTCTTCCTCTTCGAGGACGCCGGCCGGCAGAGCGCTGGACTGCACCGCCGGCGCGGCGGTCGCCGCCTTCTGCGGAGCGGGCGTGGGTGTCGGCGTCGAAGCGATCTCCGCCACCGCCGTGATAGCCGGGCTGACGAGAGTGCGCACGGTCCCCGCCCAACCACAGCCGGCCAGCAAGCTCAGGATCAACATTATCCCCACCAATACCCCTACACGCTGTTGCATGTTTCTCATAGGAAACCCTCCTCCGTACTTTTCTGACGCCTTCCCGCACTGCGCAGCAAACTTTCCCAGGACTGTCTCCGTTATCCTATCTCTGGTGGGTTAATGCAAGATTAAATCGAGCGGCGAATTGCCCCTGCCGGCGGCTTCACCTCTTGACACTCCCCCTGGTTTAGGGTATCATCTTGCCCGGAGGGACACCCAGTATGCCGGCACAGGAAGCGGGATACTCGATCCTGTTCATTCTCGAGGACCCCACGCAAGCCTCCATCTATGCCCAGGCCCTGCAGAGGCAGGGCTATCGGGTCTGGACGGCCCATGATGGCGAGGAAGGTCTGGCAAAGCTTCGAACACTAAAGCCCTTCCTGGCCGTGGTGGACGCGCTGCTCCCCAAGCGGGATGGCTTCGTCATCTGTGAGCATGTCAAAACCGATCCCGCGCTGGCCGGCATCCCGATCATCCTCCTCTCCCCCTTCGACATCGAAGCGGTCAAGCCGCTCCGGGAAAATGGTCTTGGGCTGGCAGATGCCTTCCTTTCGGCAGACCTGGTTCTGCAGAAACCCGTGCCAGTGGAACGGCTCCTGGAATTTGTGGAGCGAATCCGTGAGGGCCGGCCGGCTGTCCCACCCCCGACCGTCGAAGAACCGAAGCAGACCGTGCTTCTGATTGACGACGACCGGCTGAACATCAAACTGCTGGAAGTGACCCTGACGGACGCCGGCTTCCGCGTGTTGACTGCGCTCACCGGCAAAGAGGGCCTTCAGCTTTTCGAACAGAAACAGCCCGACCTGGTGATGCTGGATATGCTGATGTCCGACTTGCACGGCCTTTCTGTGCTCACCAGCCTGAAACGCCGCGCGCCGGCCCTGCCGGTGATTATCATGACCGCCCATGGCTCGGAGGAAATGGCGGTCGAGGCCATGAAGCTGGGGGCCTCGGATTACCTGGTCAAACCCCTGCACTACCAGCGCGTTGCCGCCGTCGTACGAGAACATATAGAGAAGAGCAGACTGCGCGCCACCGAAGAGCGCCTGACCCATCAACTGCGGGAAAGCGCTCTGCAGTTGATGCGCCGCGTGGCGGAACTGGAACTGGCGCGCCGCAAGCTGGAGCAGGCGCATGCTGAATTGGAGGAAGCCGGCCGGCTGAAAACCGAATTCATCTCCATGGTCTCCCACGAGCTCCGCACCCCGCTGACCAACATCCAGGGGTATGTGGAACTGCTCCTCGATGAAGCCGACGGGCCGATCAACGACACCCAGCGCGAGTATTTGGAGATCGTCCTGGACAACTGCAAGCGCCTGATCGCTATTGCCAATGACCTGCTGGACATTTCCCGCATCGAGGCCGGCAACCTGCGGCTCAATAAAACCCGCCTGCGCCTGCAGGAGCTGGTGGATGAGGCGGTGCGCTCCCTGTATCCCCTGTTCCAGGCCAAGAACCTTCAGCTTACGTTAGACCTGGCCCCACAGCCCCTCTGGATACGGGCGGACCGGGAGCGCATGATCCAGGTGCTCAACAACCTGCTCTCCAACGCCTGCAAGTACACGCCGGCCGGCGGCAGTGTCACCGTGCGTGCCTTCCCCGACAACGGACGGGCGCTGGTAGAGGTGAGCGACACGGGCATCGGCATCCCGGAGCAAGACCTGGAGCGCATCTTCGAAAAGTTTTACCGGGCGGAGAACTCCCGTCAGGAGGCGACCTACGGCACCGGGCTGGGGCTTCCCATCGCCAAATCGCTGGTCGAACTGCACGATGGAAGCATCTCCGTGACCAGCAAACTGGGCAAAGGCTCTACGTTCACGGTGCAGTTGCCCCTGCTGGAGGGGTAACGGCCGGCGAATGGGGGCTGGGGGGCGCCCCCGTTCGCAACTGACTCTTACCCACTTTCATAGGCGAGAGACCATCGGTAG
>JACIWP010000135.1 GCA_014360855.1 Anaerolineae bacterium | reverse complement strand
CCGCAGTAAAGGCGTGTCGGACCTGCGGCTGAGCCTGCTCTTCTCCGTGCCGACGATCATCGGTTCCATCGTCGGCGCCCGCATTGCCATAGACCTACCCGACGCGCTCTTCCGGCGCGTGCTGGCCATCGTCATGGTGGCCGTGCTGGTCATCGTCCTCTGGGACCCTGCCAAACGCATGAAGAAGGTGGATAAGACGTTGACCCCTCTGCGGGCGGTCGTCGCCGTAGTGGGCTTTTTCCTGATCGGAGTGTACGGGGGGTTCCTGCAGGCCGGCGTGGGCTTCCTCACCATCGCCTTCATTGTCTTCCTGACCGGCCTGGACCTGGTACGCACCAACGCCCTCAAGGTTTTCATCATCGGTCTGCTCACCATCGTGGCGCTCATCATGTTTGCCATCGAGGGCAAGGTGGATTGGCCGCTGGGCATCGCGCTGGGAGTTGGCAACAGCCTGGGCGGGTGGTTCGGGAGCAGGTTTCAGGTGGAAAAGGGCGAGAAAGTGGTGCGCATCATGCTGGTCGTCGGCGTGCTGATCATGGCGCTCCAGCTTTCCGGGATTGTGCACATCCCTGGATGGAAATAAAAAACGCTCCCGCAGGTATGCAACCTGCGGGAGCTGTATCTTTCTCAGCTACTGTCCCATCGTCTTACGCCAGTCCGTGTCGCGCCCCCACTGCCGGCCCAGCTCTTCCGCCATCTCCCCAATCTTGCAGAACACCTCTTCCTCATCAAACGTCAGGATCTCCCGATCCCGCATCACCAGACGCCCTTCGATAATGACAGTGCGCACGTCGGATGGATGGAGGGCATATACCAGGTGGGAATAAGGCTCGTACATGGGAATGAGGTTCGGCCGGCACAGATCAATCATGACCACGTCGGCGCGCTTGCCGGCCTCCAACGAACCCAACCGGTCGTCCAGGCCGAAAGCTTTGGCTGCGCCGCGGGTAGCCATCCAGAACACCTGCCGCGCCGGCAGAACGGTCGGGTCGCCGTTGGCGACCTTATGCAGCATAGCGGCAGTCCGCATATCCCCCCACAGGCTCAGGTCGTTGTTGCTGGCCGCGCCGTCGGTGCCGAACGCCACATTCACGCCGGCCTGCAGGAGCTGAGGCACGGGCGCCACCCCTGAGGCGAGCTTCATGTTGCTCTCGGGGCAGTGCACGATGCTGACGCCACGCTCCGCCAAGAGCGCGATCTCCTCCTCCGTCAGGTGCACGCCGTGGGCGAAAATCACATGGGGATCGAGGATGCCCAGGGAATCCAGCAGGGCCACCGGCGGTTTGCCGGTTTGCCGGCGCACATCCTCGATCTCCTGCCGCGTCTCACAGCAGTGAATCAGCCAGGGCACGCCGAATTCATCCGCCAGCGCCTTGCTCTTCACCAGCAGGTCGGGCGAGCAGGCATACGTGGAATGGGGCTGGAGGATAGGGCGCACCAGGGGGTGGCCGGCCCAGCGTTCCAGGGAAGCGCGCACATAGGCCAGGCCCTCGGCCGGCGTCTTGGCGTTGGGCGATGGGAATTCCACCAGCGCCTCGCCCAGCAGAGCGCGCATGCCGGCGTCGCTGGCGGCGCGGCCAATGTCGTCCTCGAAGAAATACATGTCCACGAACAGGGTCGTGCCGGCGCGAATCATCTCGTCAGCCGCCAGCAGGGTGCCCCAGTACGCCATATGGGGATTCACGGTGCGCCCCTCGGCCGGCCAGATATATTCCTTCAGCCAGACATCCAGCGGCAAATCATCCGCCAGCCCCCGGTAGACGGTCATGGGCGCATGGGTATGGGCGTTGATAAGGCCCGGGATGAGCAGACAACTATCGGCGCGCAGGGTTTCGGGGGCTTGAAAGCGCCGGCGGACTTCCTCTTCCGTACCGACGTACAGAAGCTCTCCATGGCGCACGGCGATGCCGCCGTTGTGAATGATAGTGTCCTGGTCATCCATGGTCAGGATGGTGCCGCCAAGGATCAACATGTCGGCGTGTTCGTGCATATGCGGGACTCCTTGGAACGGATGCGGGTATCGTTCGTACGCTGCGAGAGTATACCGGAAAGGAAGGACAAAGGCAATTATCTGGCGATAGAATAACAGTACCCCAATTGACCGGTATCGCTGATTCAAAACCGCAAACGACCAATATTTGACGCCGGCGCACAAAAATGATATAATTACATCGAGCATTCGACGAGAAGGTGTGCTCCCCTGCCCATTGCACGTCGCAAGGCGTATTGTTCAGAGCTTCTCAATGCACAGGTTTCTCAACCTACCTGACCTCTCAAATGAGTCGGAATCAGCAACGCAACGTGCAACAATCGGGACTGTTTCGACTGCCATGATGGATGTTGCGTAAACGGAGCCGCCCGCGGTAATGACGGGGAACATCCCACTGGTGTTGCAGGCCAACGGCCGGCATGATTGGACACCTTGATCTCCCTCTGTACAGCCGCCGGCGCTTCCCACCACACCTCCCATCTGGCAGACAGCCCATCGCCCAATGAGCACACCACCATTCCATATCACCCAAAGGGAATCACCTATGGACATGCAGGATGAAATGCATTTGAATCACGAAAAAGAGGAAAACGTGATGGAGACCGAGCTGAACGACTTGCCGGACACAGAAGCGGGCTACACCTACGAGCAGGAGAGCGCCGTGTCCGTCACCGCGCCAACAGGGCCGGCACCGGAAGAGCTGCCGGTCATCGAGGGGGTCGAAACCGCCGAGACCACGGAGACCACGACCACCCCAGAAGTTCCCCCCATCGTCGTGGAGGAGGTGCGGCTCACCATCGCCGAGCTGGAGAGCAAGACCCTCGACGAACTGCGCTCTCTGGCGCGGGAGATGGGCGTCACCGGCTACACGCGCCTGAAGAAGAACGACCTCATCATGCGCATCCTGGAGGCCCAGGCCGAACAGCGCGGCTACGTTTTCCGCGGCGGCGTGCTGGAGATCATGCCGGAGGGCATCGGCTTCCTGCGCGCCGACGGCCTGCTTCCCGGCCCCAACGACATTTACGTCTCCCAGTCGCAGATCCGCCGCTTCGGCCTGCGCACGGGGGATATGGTGGTGGGGCAGGTGCGCCCGCCGAAGGAATCGGAGAAGTACTACGGATTGCTGCGCGTGGAGGCGGTGAACGGCCTGGACCCGGAGGTGGCCAAGCGCCGGCCGCACTTCGAAACGCTCACCCCAATCTTCCCCAACCGCCAGTTCAAGCTGGAGACGACGCCGGATGTGCTGGCCACCCGCCTGATTGACCTGGTGGCTCCCATCGGGCGCGGCCAGCGCGGGCTGATCGTCTCACCGCCCAAGGCCGGCAAGACCACCATCCTCAAGCAAATCGCCAACGGCATCTCCGCCAACTACGACGATGTCCACCTCATGGTGGTGCTCATCGGCGAACGCCCCGAGGAAGTCACCGACATGGACCGCTCCGTCGAGGCAGAGGTATACTCCTCGACCTTCGACGACCCGGTCGAACAGCACGTCAAGGTGGCTGATATGGCGCTCCATCGGGCCAAGCGGCTGGTGGAATGCAAGAAGGATGTGGTCATCCTGCTGGACTCCATCACGCGCCTGGCGCGCGCCTACAACCTGACTGTCCCGCCCAGCGGCCGCACCCTGTCCGGCGGCCTGGACCCCGCCGCCCTCTATCCGCCCAAGCACTTCTTCGGCGCCGCCCGCAACCTGGAAGAGGGTGGAAGCCTGACCATCATCGCCACCTGCCTGGTGGACACCGGCTCTCGCATGGACGACATGATTTACGAGGAGTTCAAGGGCACCGGCAACATGGAACTGCACCTCAACCGCAAGCTGGCGGAACGCCGCGTCTTCCCAGCCTTCGACATCGAGCGCTCCGGCACCCGACGGGAGGAACTGCTCCTCGAGCCGGACACCTTGGCCAAGGTCTGGACCATGCGCCGCATGCTGGCGGCCATCGGCGGCACCGAGGCGCTGGAGCCGCTGTTGGAGCGTCTGCGCCGCACGCGCAGTAACCGGGAATTCCTGGCCACCCTGAACAAGGACGTGGTGTAGCCGGCGCTCTCCGGACGCCCCGGCAAAAGGCGGACACGCGTGTCTCCTCTCCGATTTCGCGACCCGGATGACGAACCGTCCACGCCTTTCTGGCAGCGCTTCAGCACCCATATCCTGCTGGTAGCCATCATGTTGGCCGGCCTGTTCGCGGCACGGGACAAACTGCCGCGCTGGCCGGCCAACCTTCCTGTACGCGCCGCCGTCACCCCCGCCGACGTGACTGCGCCAGCCTCGGGGCCCACCGCCATCCCGGCGCGGCAGGCGGACCTCCCGCCCTGCCCGGCTGTGCTCATCCGCGCCGCGGTGCCCCATACCATCATCCCGGAGCGGCCGCGCCTGGAGATCATCACCTACACCGTGCAGGCCGGCGACACGGTCTTCGGCCTGGCGGAGCGCTTCGGCATCTCGCCGGAGACCATCCTGTGGGCCAACGGCGACCTGGAATATCACCCCGATGACCTGCGCATCGGCCAGGAGCTGATCATCCTGCCTGTCTCGGGGGTGTATCACGAGGTGAAAGCCGGCGACACCCTGGAAAAGTTAGCGGAGAAATATCAGGTCTCGGCGGATGTCATCCGCAATTATCCGCTGAACCAGATCGGCGCCGGCGGAGAACTGGTGGTCGGCCAGAAGCTCATCATCCCCGACGGCGTGAAGCCCTACGTCCCACGCCGGCTCCACCGCTTTGATGTGGCACTGCCGGCCAACGCCCTGAAGGGAAGCGGCGCCTTCATCTGGCCGACGCAGGGCTATATCACCCAAGGATACTGGAGCCTGCATCGGGCGATCGATATCGGCGCCGGCACCGGCACACCGGTCTACGCCAGCGACTCCGGCTACGTGGTCTTTGCCGGCTGGGACGACACCGGCTACGGCAACCTGATCATCATCAATCACGGCAACGGCTTCGCCACCTATTACGCGCACCTGAGCAAAATCCTGGTCTCCGCCGGCACCTCCGTCTCGCGCGGGGCCAAGATCGGGCTGGTAGGCTCCACCGGCCGCTCCACGGGCAGTCACCTGCACTTCGAGATATGGCAGCGCGATGTCCAGCGCAACCCCCTGGGCTTCTTGCCGTAGGAGTAAATAAAGCGGCCCGCCGGCTTCCCCGGCGGGCCGCTTCATCCGCTGTATCCTATTCTCCCACAGTCAGGGCGATTATTTCGCTGTACGCGGCACTGCCGGCCAGGTCATACGCCACGGCCTGGAGCTGATGCGTCCCCGCTGTCGGCGCGTCCCAGCTCCACTCGAACGGGACACTGGTCAGTGCGGCGGCGAGCGTCCCATCCAGCAGGATTTCCACCCGCCCAATGCCCAGGTTGTCGGAAGCCTCCAGCTCCACCCGGAGCGGCTGTCCCGCCGGCACCCTGCTGTCCGGCGCCGGCGAAAGGATGCGCACGGCCGGCGGCGTATTGTCAATACTGCACATCACGCTCGTTTCCGCGATCATACTGTTCCGCCCGATGACCTGCAGGCGCAGGGTGTACAGCCCGTCGGGCACCGTGGTGGTATCCCACTGGGCCAGGACACCTGCCGGCACCGGCGTCTCGCTCTCCACCAGGGTCAGCCATTCCGCCGGCTCCTCCCCGGCGCCGTACTCCAGCCGATAGCTCACGAACCCCTCGCCGGCCGCGCTTCCCTGCACCGACAGCAGTCCGCCCACCACCGCCATCTGCGCCGGCCAGCGCAGTTCGGCAGACAGCGCCGGCGGCGTGGGCGCGGGGGTGGGGGTAAGCTCAGGGGTAGGCTCCAATGTCGGTTCCGGCGTGGGTGTGGGCGTGGGTATTGGCGTTTCCAGGTCCTGGTTCTGCACCCACACATGGACGCGCGCTTCATAAGCATGGCCGGCGCTGTCGAGGGCGATAATCCGCAGGGAGTAATCCATATCTTTCAGCGTCGTCGTGTCCCATACCGCCAGCATGCCGCCGTCCACGGGCTGGTAGAATGGGCCGGCCACGTGCCCCCACCCGATGGGTGCCGGCCCTTCCCCATACTCCACGCGGAACTCCGCCAGGCCGGGCACCTGCACCACGCCGAAGATGGGGACCTGGCCGGCCACAGTCTGGCCGTCCTTCGGTTCAAAGATCGCCAGATGCACCGGTCCCGTGTGGACGGAACAAGGCTCTGTCGGCGCGATGGGCCGGTTGTTGGCGCGCGCCCATTCCAGGGCCTCCGGCGGATACACCTCCATCGGCCGGCGCTCCACCAGCTCGGGCGGACAGAACTCCGTCGCCAATTGGCCGGTGCTGGTGTCAATGGCAACCATCTGATGGAAGTCATGCTCCGGCCCAAGGGGGCCCTGCCCCTCGGCGAAGATTTCGATGCGCCGCTGGGGACAGGCCTCGCTGGGGATGGTGCCGGAATCGGCGCAAATCTCGATCTCCACGATGCCGGCCGGCCGCGGGAAGTCGCGCGCCGGCACGTTCGCCAGGGCGCGCTCCATGAAATCGTGCCAGATGGGGCCGGCACCGGCCACGCCGGAGACGTTCTGCATCGGGGAATTGTCGTTGTTGCCCACCCAGACGCCCACCGCCAGGTCGGGTGTGTAGCCGACCGTCCAGTTGTCGCGAAAGTCGTTGGTGGTGCCGGTCTTGACCGCCGCCGGCCGGCTCAGCCGCAGGACGCTGTTCGGCCCGAAGGTGGGCTGGCGCGCGTCGTTGTCCGCCAGTATGTGAGTGATGAGATAGGCATGTTGTGGTGAGACAACCTGCTGTCCCGCCGGCGTGTAGGACTCCAGCACGCGGCCGTGGGCATCCTCGATGCGCAGGATGGTCGCCGGCGGCACGCGTACACCACCGTTGGCCAGCACCGCATAGGCCGAGGTCAGCTCCAGCAGGGTGACTTCCCCGCCGCCCAGGGTCAGGGAAAGGCCGTAATCCTGCCGGTTCAGGGTGGTGATGCCCAGCCGGCGCGCCATGTCCAGCAGACCAGGAATGCCGACGAACTGCAGGGCCTTCACCGCCGGCACATTGTACGAATTGCCCAGCGCCTGGCGCACCAGCACCGGCCCGTGGAACTTGCCGTCGTAATTGGTGGGCTTGTACGGGGGATTGGCGCCGTCGGGGAACTCGGTCTCCACATCCCAAATCAGCGTGGCAGGCGTCCACCCCTTTTCGAAAGCCGCCAGATACGTCAGCGGTTTGATGGCGGAGCCAGGCTGGCGCGGCCGCACGGCCACGTTGACCTGCCCGTCGATATCCGGGTCGAAGAAGCCGCGGCTTCCCACCATAGCCAGCACCTCGCCCGTCGCCGGCTGGATGGCCACCAGCGCGCCGTTCGTAACGTGGCGGTCCTGCAGGGCAAGGACATGCTGGCGCACCTGCTCCTCAGCGATAACCTGTAGGTTGTAGTCCAGGGTAGTGGTGACCTGCAGGCCGGCTTTGTACAGCACCTCCGGCCCGTAGCGCTGTTCCAACTGCTGGCGCACATACATCACGAAGTGCGGCGCCTTCAGGCCCAGCGATGCGCGCGCCGTGGGCAGGGGTTCCTTCTCCGCGGCCTGCGCCTGTGCCTCGGTGATGTAGCCGTTCTTCACCATCAGGCGCAGGACCTGGGAACGGCGCTCACGCGCGGCCTCGGGGTTGGTGAAGGGGTCGTACACCGCCGGCGCCTGGGGGATGCCGGCGAGTAGTGCTGCCTCTGCCAGCGTCAGATCAGACGCCCGCTTGCCAAAGTACACCTCGGCCGCGGCCTCGATGCCGTAGGCCCGGTTGCCGTAATAAATCTCGTTCAGATAGATTTCCAAGATCTGATCCTTCGAGTACCGGCGGGAAATCTCCGCCGCCAGCACCGCCTCCTTGATCTTGCGGCGGATAGTGCGCTCCGGGCTGAGGAACACCAGCTTCACCAACTGCTGGGGGATGGTGCTGCCCCCCACCGTGATCTCGCGGTCCTTGATGGCATGATACACGGCGCGTGCCAGACCCACCGGGTCCACGCCAGGATGTTGGTAGAAATTAGCGTCTTCCGTCGCAATGGTGGCCTGGATCAGATACGGGGAAATCTCGGACAGCTTGGCAAGGGTGCGCCGGCCGCCGAGCGGGTCGTCAATCTCATATAGCAGGACGCCGTTGCGATCATAGATGCGCGTGCTGACAAACGAGGCGGCCCGGCTGGTCAGTTCCTCCGGGGGCGGAAGCTGTAACGCAATATACACATAGCCGAACAGGGCGACGGCCAGCGCCAGCGCTC
>JACIWP010000134.1 GCA_014360855.1 Anaerolineae bacterium | reverse complement strand
TGGGCGAGGCGCACGTGCCCATGGATGAGGCGCTGGCGTTCGTGGCGGTGGACCTGAGCGGCCGGCCGTACGCGGTCATTGAGGCCGCGTTCGCGCGGCCGGCGGTGGGCGCATTGAGCACGGAGATGATCCCGCATTTCCTGGAGACGCTGGCCACCCATGCCCGCATGACCCTGCACGCCCGGGTGCTGTACGGGAATAACGATCATCATCGGGCGGAGGCGCTGTTCAAGGCGTTGGGACGTGCCCTGCGGCAGGCGGTCGAGATGGACCCGCGGCGCACGGGCATCCCCTCCACCAAGGGGGTGCTATGATCGCTATTGTGGACTACGGCATCGGCAACCTGCGTAGTGTGCAGAAGGCCTTTGAACACGTGGGGGCGCCGGTGCGGCTGATTTCCTCGCCGGCGGAGCTAGAGGGAGCGCGCGCCATCGTCCTGCCGGGAGTGGGCGCCTTCGGCGACGGCATGCGCAACCTGCAGGAGGCGGGATTCGTGGAGCCGCTGTCTCGGGCGGTCGAGGCCGGCGTGCCACTGCTGGGCATTTGCCTGGGCATGCAGTTGTTGTTCGAGGAAAGCGAGGAGATGGGGATACATAGGGGCCTGGGCCTTCTGCGCGGACGCGTGCGGCGCTTTGCCGGCGGGCTGAAGGTGCCGCAGATCGGCTGGAACCAGCTCTTCTGGCGCCGGCCGAATCCGCTCCAGGCCGGCATCCCCGACGGCGCGTACGCCTACTTCGTCCATTCCTACTACGTGGAGCCGGCGGACCCCGACGATGTCCTCGCTGTCACCGAGTACGGTATCTCGTACGCCTCCATTGTCGGGCGGGGAAACCTGCTCGGGGTGCAGTTTCACCCGGAGAAGAGCCAGGCAGTGGGACTGCGCATCCTGCGTAATTTCGTGGAATGGGTGGTGCAAGATGATCGTGTATCCCGCCATTGACCTGCGGAAGGGCCGCTGTGTGCGCCTCTTTCAGGGGGACCCGGGCAAAGAAACGGTGTTCTGCGAGGAGCCGGCGGAGATGGCGCGCCGCTGGGTGATGGCCGGCGCGTTCTGGCTGCATGTCGTCAACCTGGACGGCGCGCTGACCAGCCGGCTGGGCTCCGCCCATGCCCCGAACCTGCGCGCCCTGGAGGAGATCCTGGAAGCGGTGGACGTATGGGTGCAGTTTGGCGGGGGCATCCGCTCCCTGGAGGACATGGAAATGCTGTTCGAGAAGGGGGTGGACCGCCTGGTGCTGGGCACGTCGGCGGTGCGCCGGCCGGCGCTGGTGGAGCGCGCCGTGCGCGAGTTCGGCGCGGAGCGCATCGTGGTCAGCCTGGATGCCCGTGAGGGGAAGGTGGTGACCCACGGCTGGCAGAAGACCTCGGCCTTCAGCCCGGTGGAGCTGGGCCGGCGCATGGCGGAGCGCGGCGTCATCCGCTGTCTGTACACCGACGTGGCCCGCGACGGCACCATGGCCGGCGTCAACGTGGAGGCCACCGCCGAGCTGGCCCGCCAGACCGGCCTGAAGGTCATCGCCTCCGGCGGCATCTCCTCCCTGGACGACCTGCGCGCCCTGCGGGAGCATGAAGGGGATGGGATCGAGGGCGCCATCATCGGGAGCGCGCTGTACACCGGCGCGATCGACCTGACCCAGGCCATCCGCGTGGGGCTTGGTTTGGAGGATTGACATGCTGGCCAAACGCATTATCCCCTGCCTGGACGTGCGCGACGGCCGCGTGGTGAAGGGCATCAATTTCCTGCAGTTGCGCGACGCCGGCGATCCGGTGGAGCAGGCCCTGATCTATGACCAGGAAGGGGCTGATGAACTGGTCTTCCTGGACATCACCGCCTCCCCAGAGCGGCGGGATATTATGGCCGATGTGGTGCGCCGGGTGGCGGATGTGGTCTTCATCCCGCTGACGGTGGGGGGAGGCATCCGCACGGTGGAGGATATGCGTGCCATCCTGATGGCCGGCGCCGATAAAATCTCCATCAATAGCGCGGCGGTGCGCAATCCCTCCATCATCACCGAAGGGGCCAGACGCTTTGGCTCCCAGTGCATCGTCGTGGCCATTGACGGCAAACGCCGGCCGGACGGCTCCGGCTGGGATGTATACATTGACGGCGGGCGGGTGCGCACGGAGCTGGAGGCCGTGGCGTGGGCGCGCCAGGCCGAGCGTCTGGGCGCCGGCGAGATACTGCTCACCAGCATGGACACGGACGGCACACAGGACGGGTACGATTTGCCCCTGACCCGCGCCGTGACAGAGGCAGTCTCCATCCCGGTGATCGCCTCGGGGGGCGCCGGCCGGCCCGAACATTTTCACGAGGTGCTCACCGCCGGCGGCGCCGACGCCGCGCTGGCCGCCTCCCTTTTCCATTACCGCACCCTGAGCATCGGCCAGGTCAAGCGCTACCTGGCGGAGCGCGGCGTGCCCGTCCGGCTGACAGAACCGCTTCCGGAAAGGTGATACCAGCATGTCCGCTTCTACTCCTTCACTCCCTGATACGCCCGAACCCGAAGCCGCTTCCCTGATAGGGCAGATTCGCTGGGACGAGCGGGGGCTGGTGCCGGCCATCGTCCAGGACGACCTGAGCGGCCAGGTGCTCATGCTGGCCTATATGAACCGCGAGGCGCTGGAGCGCACGCTGGAGACCGGGGAAGCCTATTTCTGGAGCCGCAGTCGGCAGTCGTTATGGCATAAGGGCGAAAGCTCCGGCCATGTCCAGCGGGTGCGCGCCGTGCATATAGACTGCGATGGGGACACGCTTCTCCTGTTGGTGGACCCCGCCGGCCCGGCCTGTCACACCGGTCACCGCACCTGCTTCTACCGCCGGCTGGACGGGGAGACCGACGCAGAGGCCAAACCCTTCCGCCAGCGTCTGAACGATCTGCTGGCCGGCCGCAAGGCTCACCCCAAGGAAACATCGTACACCAGCCGGCTGTTCCAGGCCGGCACCGCCCGCATCCTGCAGAAAGTCGGCGAGGAGGCCGTCGAGATCATCATCGCCGCGCAGAACGAACCCCGTGAGCGTCTCATCGCAGAGGTCGCCGATCTGCTGTATCATCTTAACGTCGCTCTGCTGGCATATGATATCGAGTGGGCGGAGGTGGACGCGGCCCTGCGCGAGCGATATCATCCCTGAACCACCGAACCAGACAATGTTGAGGAGGAGGAAGCGGCATGGTCACCCGAAGGGCGTTGTTGAGCGTGTCGGACAAGCGCGGCCTGCCGGCGTTCGCCCAGGGGCTGGCGGCGCACGGCTTCGAGCTGGTGTCCACTGGAGGCACGGCGCAAACACTGCGGGACGCCGGCCTGCCGGTCATCAGCGTCGAATCCGTGACGGGTTTTCCCGAGATCCTGGAGGGACGGGTCAAGACCCTACATCCGCATATTCACGGTGGACTGCTGGCCCGCCGACAGCATCCGGGCCATATGGCGGAGCTTCAGGCGCTGGGCATCGTGCCCATCGAGATGCTGGTGGTCAACCTGTACCCCTTTGAGGCGACCGCGACGCGCGCCGGCGTTTCTCTCGAGGAGCTGGTGGAGCAAATTGACATCGGCGGGGTGGCGCTCCTGCGCGCCGGCGCCAAGAACTACGAATCGGTGACGGTAGTCTGCGACCCGGACGATTACGAGGCGGTGCTGTCGGACCTGGAACAGTACGGGGAGGTCCCCCTGGAACGGCGCCAGCGCCTAGCGCTGAAGGCGTTCCGCCACACCGCCGGCTACGACGCCGCCATCGCCAGCACCCTGGCCCTGCGCTTCGGTGAGTCAGAGCTTTTCCCCGAGCGGTTCCCCCTGCCGGCGAAACGCATCAGCACCCTGCGCTACGGCGAGAACCCCCACCAGTCCGCCGCGCTGTACGGCCTGGGCGGGAACAGCCTGCCGCTGGGCGGACAACAGCTTCAGGGCAAGGAGCTTTCATACAACAATATCCTGGACCTGGACGCTGCCTGGCGCGCGGCGAGCGATTTCGATGAGCCGGCCGCGGCCATCATCAAGCACACCAACCCCTGCGGCCTGGCAGTCGGAGCTACCCTGGCAGAGGCGTTCCGCGCTGCGTTGGCCTGCGACCCCGTCTCCGCCTTCGGCGGCATCATCGCGGTCAACCGCCCCATGGACGCGGAGACCGTACAGGCCATGGGCGATTTGTTTGTGGAAGCGATGATCGCGCCGGCCTTCACGCCGGCGGCCCTGGAGATGCTGAGAGCACGCCCCAACTGCCGGCTTATCGCCGTGGACGTCTCCCAGCCGGTGGAGGACCGCTTCGAGATGCGGGCGGTGCGCGGCGGCCTGCTGGTGCAGACCCGCGATGAGGGTTGGGAAGGCGAGGAGTGGCGTGTGGTCAGCCGGCGCGAACCTACCCCGGCGGAATGGGCTGACCTGCGCTTCGCCTGGAAAGTGGCCAAACACGTCAAATCCAACAGCATCGTCTTCGCCAAAGGGGGCGCCACGGTCGGCATCGGCGCCGGCCAGATGAGCCGGGTGGATGCGGTACGCATCGCCAGCATCAAGGCCGGCGAGCGCGCTCGCGGCAGTGTGGTGGCATCCGACGCCTTTTTCCCCTTTGCTGACGGCCTGCGCCTGGCCGCGGAGGCCGGCGCCACGGCGGCCATCGAGCCAGGCGGATCGGTGCGCGATGACGAGGTGATTGCCGCCGCCGACGAACTGGGCATGGCATTGGTGTTCACGGGCCGGCGCCATTTCCGCCATTAGCCGATCCTGCTCCATCGCGCTCCATCATCCCTGTCACCACTGCGCCGGCGGTGGGGTTATCATAGCCAAGATCTCCACGTCCTGCCGATTTCAACAGGAGGGAAGGGGGATGGAAGGAAACGTTTCCGCCGCATCCGGCGCGGACGAGAAGGTTACCAGGAGGATGCCTGGATATGGCGGCTGTACCTGGCGTTTCGCAAGGTGGATCGCGAACTGCATCGCCTGACCGGCCGGCAGTATCCGTATATCCTGCCGGCCGCTATCCGACGCTGACGTCAGCCGACAGCGAGGTGCAAAAGGAGGAACGCCATGGGAGGGTTCAAGGAGTACGATCGCTACGATGCGTTGGGACTGGCGGAGCTGGTGCGCCGCAAAGAGGTCACCCCTCTGGAGTTGGTAGAGGAAGCAATCTCCCGGGCGGAGAAGGTCAACCCACAGGTGAATGCGGTCATCCACCCGATGTACGACCTGGCGCGCCGGCAGGCCCAGGGAGAACTGCCGGCCGGCCCGTTCCAGGGCGTGCCCTTCCTGCT
The DNA here is from genome assembly GCA_014360855.1 of Anaerolineae bacterium. Classification (NCBI taxonomy): domain Bacteria; kingdom Bacillati; phylum Chloroflexota; class Anaerolineae; species Anaerolineae bacterium. Next base: position 2,986 of record JACIWP010000134.1, on the reverse strand, counting down.
GAAAGACCTGCTGGTGCATTACGCCGGCGTCCCCACCCGCTGTGGCAGTCGCTTTTTCAAGGACTTCGTCCCCGACCATGACAGCGAGATGGTGCGGCGCTACAAGGCCGCCGGCGTCATCATCATGGGCAAGACCAACGCGCCGGAATTCGGCCTCGTCCCCTTCACCGAGCCGGAGCTGTTCGGCCCCACCAACAATCCCTGGGACCTGTCGCGCACCGCCGGCGGTTCCAGCGGCGGTTCCGCCGCGGCCGTGGCCGCCCGCATCGTACCCATGGCGCACGGCAACGACGGCGGCGGTTCCATCCGCATCCCGGCTTCCTGCTGTGGGGTGTTCGGATTGAAGCCCACGCGCGGCCGCAACCCCATCGGCCCGGACCTGGGCGAGGCCTGGCAGGGGCTGGCCATTGACCATGTGCTGACCCTCTCTGTGCGGGACAGCGCCGCCATGCTGGACGCCACCGCCGGCCCGGATGTGGGCGCGCCCTATTTCGCGCCACCGCCGGCCCGCCCGTTCCTCGAGGAGGTGGGCAAGGACCCCAGCCGCCTGCGCATCGCCTTCACCACCCAGCCGCTGTTGCCGGCGACCGTGCATCCGGACTGTGTGAAAGGCGTCGAGGAGACAGCCAAACTGCTGGCGGATCTGGGCCATGATGTGGAGGAGGCCGCGCCGCAATTGGATGGGAGAGCCTTCGCCCGCGCCTTTCTCACCATGGTATGCGGGGAGACGCTGGCCGATATCCGGGACGGTGAGGTGCTGGTCGGGCGCAAGGCGACGTTCCAGGACTTTGAGCCTTCCACCTGGGCGCTGGGACTGCTGGGCCGGCAGATTTCCTCCGGCGAATTCGCTCAGGCGGTGCGGACGCTTCAGCGCTTCGCCCGCCAGGTGGCCCAATTCTTCCAGGAATATGACGTGCTGTTAACGCCGACGTTGGCCATGCCGCCCTTCCCCTCCGGCGCGCTTCAGCCGAAGGGATTCGAGGCCTTTGCGCTGAGACTCCTGGGCCGGCTGAACGCCGGCGCCCTGCTGAACGCATTGGCCGGCATCGAGGCGCTGGCGGAGCAGGTCTTCGCCTTCATCCCCTTCACGCCGGTCTTCAACGTCACCGGTCAGCCGGCCATGTCGGTGCCGCTGTACTGGAACGCCGAGGGACTGCCCATTGGCATGCACTTCGTCGGGCGCTACGGCGATGAAGCGACCCTGTTTCGGCTGGCCGCACAGCTTGAGCAGGCGCGCCCCTGGTTCCACCGCCGGCCGCCTGTCTGCGCGGGGTAACACGCCGCGGCAATCCTGAACACTGGCTGGGAATGGGGGATATGCGCTGTATAGCAGACGCGATGCTGGGAACACTGGCCCAGTGGCTGAGGACGCTGGGGTACGATGTGCTCTACGACCCGTCCCTCGATGATGATGCGCTGGTGCGCATCGCCCGGGCCGAGGGGCGGGTACTGCTGACCCGGGACACCGCGCTCCTGCGCCGGCGCAATCTGCAGACGCTGTACATCACCAGCCAGCGGTGGGAGGAGCAGGTTCGCCAGGTGCTGAGGGACCTGCCCCTCCCGCCGCCGGCACCACTGACGCGCTGTCTGGAGTGCAACACCCCGCTCGAGGACATGCTCCGCAGTGAGGCCTGGGGATTAGTGCCCCCCTATGTCTTTGTGCGCCATGAGCGCTTCCGCTTCTGCCCCGACTGCCAGCGCGTGTACTGGCAGGGCACGCACTGGGACCGCATGCAGCGCACCATCGAGGAGTTCATCGCCTACTGGGAGGCACATCACCCCCCGCCGGCATCAGGGCGTCGGTAAGCCGGCGCCTATTTCAGCGACAGGATCAGCGTGCGCAGGTTGGTCGCAATCAACAGTAATCCGATCAGGATGCCCAACCACTTCTGCGGTATCTTTTTGCACAGCCAGGCCGCCAGCGGCGCCGCGATCACCCCTCCAACCAGCAGACACGCTACCACGATCCAGTCGAACTGCTCTGCCCCAAGAGAAATGAGGAAGGTGATGGAGATCGCCAGGGTGACGAAGAACTCCGAGGCATTGACCGACCCCACCACCCGATGCGGCTGTACGTTGTGAGAGAGGATGAGGGTCGGCGTGGTGATAGGACCCCAGCCACCGCCGCCGAAGGCATCGAAGGCCGCCGCAATCAGCCCCACCAGGACGATCCTCCAGGTGGGGAGGATTTTTTCGGCCTTCGCGCCGGCCGCCTCGGCCACCGCCGGCGGGTCCGCCGCCGCACGGGCATCCTCGCGGTACTTCACGGCGAAGCGCCACACCACCAGGATGCCCATCAGGATCAGGATGGCGCTGACCACCGGCTTGATCTGACTGCCCGGCAGGTTGGAGAGCAGTACCGCGCCGGCAACCCCACCGATAATGCCGCTGATGGAAAGCGGCAGGGCCAGCTTCCAGTCCACATTGCCCAGGCTGTGGTGAGAGATGCCGGAGACCAGGGTGCTCACGACCTCAGCGGTGTGGACCGAGGCGCTGGCGACAGCCGGCATCAGGCCGGCGGCCACCAACAGCGTAGTGGAAAACACGCCGTAGCCCATGCCCAGACTGCCATCCACCATTTGAGCGATAAAGCCAATGAGGGTAAGGACGAGGAGGGTGGGAAGGGAACTGCTCATGGTGTTCTTGCTCCTTTCTGCGAATGGCACACAGCGGCCGCCCAGAATGTGAAAGCCGGTGCAATTATAGCATATTATCACGGATAAGTCAATGATATTTACTTGATGTATCATGCCAATAAACTCCCCTCCCTGTAGACGGGGAGGGGTTGGGGGTGGGGACGCTCCCCTCCCCGCATGAGGGAAGGGGCCGGGGGTGGGGCACTCCCCTCCCCGCATGGGGGAAAAGGCCTGGGGTGGGGCATCCCCTATTTGCCCTGGCCGCGCGCCGGCATATAATGGAGCCATCCATACCTTGGAGCACGGCGGAATGGCCAACGCGGAAGCTGACAAACGACAGATCGCACGTG
>JACIWP010000133.1 GCA_014360855.1 Anaerolineae bacterium | reverse complement strand
TCAGGGCAGTCCTCGGCGCGGAGGAGTGAGATGGAGCATCCGGTCTCCCCTCACGACCTGGAACTGCGGATGGCGCGCTGGACGGCGCACATAATAGCGCCGGCGGACGCGCCGGCCGAGGGACTGCCGGCGCTGGATGACGAGGATATCGCTTCCCTGCCGGCCTTCTGGCGGCGCAACAAGGTGCCGATATTAAGCCTGGCCTGTGCCGCGCCGGCGCACGAGTGGTGGACAATGCCGGCCCTCGCCACCCCCCTGCGCGCCGAGGAGGAATCCTTCGCCCGACAGCGCGCCGAATTTGAACTGGTGCGCCGGGCCTGGGCGGAAGAGGGCATTACCGCCATGTTCATCAAGGCCGCCGGCCTGCTTCCTTCTTTCCCTCACACCAGCGACAACCTGGATGTCTACATCCCGCCGGCGAAAGAGGACATGGCGCGGCGGCTCCTGCGCCGGCTGGGGTACGTCGAACTGCGCAACATCGAGGAGCCGCACAAGTACCTGTTCAAGCGCTTCCGCTTCGGCGAGGAAGTGTGCGCCGTGCATCTGCACCTGCGCCTGGAATGGAGCGTCTCGTTCCTGCATGAGGAACAGGCGTGGGAGCGCCGGCGGCCGGCCCCCGATGACGCCGGCTTTTGCGTCCCCTCGCCGGAGGACGCCCTGCTCATCACCCTGGCGCATGCCCTGTACGAGAACAAATGTCTGAAGTTGGGGGATGTCCTGCGGGTGCATGCCTGCTTGCGTCGCGGCGCGCTGGATTGGGCGTATATCTGGGGGACGGCGCGTTCCAAGGGCTGGGAGGCCGGCCTGGCCTTCGCCCTGCTGGCACATGACAGGCTGGAGCGCGTCCTGTACGCGGCGCCGGCCCTGCCGGCAGAACAGCGCGAACAGGCCGAACGCGCGCTGCGCGGCATCTGGCGCCGGCCGGCGCTGAAGCACCTGGCGATGCCGGCGCGGTTTCCCCTGCCGGTGCGCTTCGCCTTCAGCAAAGGGCTGTTCTTCGCTAAGATGCTGTCCGACGAGAATGTCCCCTGGCCGGCGCGCCTGGCGGACGCCGGCACGCACCTGGTCACCGGCACGAAGCTCAAACTCCATCTGCACAGCCAGCCGGCCATGCTCGTCGCCCTGAGCGGGGTGGATGGTTCCGGCAAAACCACCCAGGCGCAGGCGCTGGTGCACGCCTTCCGCCAATGCGGGATCCGCGCCCGCTACGTATGGAGCCGCGGCGGTTCCTCTCCCCTGGCCGGGCGCATGATCGCCCTGGGGAAGCGCCTGTTGGGGCGCCGGGCCGGCCCTCCGCCCGCCGGCCCCTCCTCGGAGGAGGGACGCGAGGCCCTGTTTCGCCATCCGCTGGCCCGCCGGCTGTGGCCGTGGCTGGTGTGGCTCGATCTCACCTGCCAGTACGCGTATCGGGTGCGCTGGCCCCTCCTGCGCGGCGATGTGGTGGTGTGCGACCGCTACCTGCTGGATGCCCTGGCCGAGATGGGGGCGCGCCTGGAGGACGCCGGCATCTTGCGGAGACTGCCGGCGCGCCTGCTCCTCTGGCTCAACCCACGTCCTCAGCGGGGCTTTGTGCTGGCGGTGGACCCCAAGAAGGCGCGCGCCAGACAGCCGGCGGAACTGCAACAGGGCACACTGGGTTTGGCCCAACGCCAGGCGGAGATGTATAATGTGCTGGCGGGCAAATTGGGGTATCAAGTGATAGACGGGGAGGATGAAGCGGAGCATGTGAGCGACACGCTGGTCTACGAGGTATTGAGCGGCTATTTCGCCGGCTTCCGGACCGCCCTGAACACCCTCCTGCTTTCCAACCCGAAGCAGTGCTCGGCAGGAAGGGAATTCCCGCCGTATTTGCCGCCCCGCCCGGCACCCATGCCGTTTCCCTGGCGGGAACAGCCGTGCGCCCCAGAGGACCCCATCCCATGACCAGTCGCCGGCGCGTGTTGGTCGTGACCAATATGTACCCGACGCCCCAGCACCCGGCCTTCGGCACCTTTGTGGCGGAGCAGGTCGAGGCCCTGCGCCGGCGGGGGTTGGAGATGGATGTGCTCTTCATCAACCCGCGGGAGAGCAAGTGGAATTACGCCCGGGGGCCGCTGTGGCTGCGCCGGCGCCTGGCCGGCAATTCCTATGACCTGATCCACGCGCATTACGTCTTCTGCGGGCTGATCGCCGCCACCCAGCGGCGCCTGCCGGTGGTGCTGACCCATCACGGCATCGAGGTGCTGGCCGGCTGGACGGCGCCGCTCTCCCGCCTGGCCTCCCGCCTGGCACAGGCCACCATCGTGACCTCGCCGGCGATGGCACAGCGCCTGCCCGGGAAGCCGGTGGTCATCCCCTGCGGCATTGACCTGGAGCTGTTCCGCCCCATGCCGCAGGAGGAAGCGCGGCGTGCGCTGGGCCTGCCGAAGGAGCCAAAGCTGGTGCTTTTCGCCGGCGAACCCCGACCCGAAAAGCGGCTGGAACTGGCGCAGGCCGGCGTGGAGGCCCTGCAGGCGCGCTGGTCGGGGCCGGTCGAGCTGGTCATCGCCGCCGGCCAGCCCCATGCCCGTATCCCGCTGTACATGAACGCCTGTGATGTGCTGGTGCTGGTGTCCGACTACGAGGGCTCGCCCATGGTCATCAAAGAGGCCATGGCCTGCGGCCTGCCCATCGTCTCCACCGATGTGGGGGATGCGGCCCAGGTGATGGGAGACACGCCGGGGTGTTACATTTGCCGGCAGGATGTGGAGGATATCGCGGAGAAGCTGGCCATGGCGCTGGCTTTTGGCCGGCGCACCGACGGCCGCCGACGTGTGGAACATTTGTCCCTGGATGCCGTTGCCGAACGGATTCATGCGGTCTACGAGGAGACACTGCGCCGTCATGGCTGATATCGAGCGCCCACTGCGCTTGCTGATACTGTTGGGGGAAGGCGGGCACACCAAGGAAATATTGATCCTGGTGGATATGCTGGGGCCGGAGTTCGAGTACGGCTATGTGGTGACGCGCCAGGATCCGCTCTCGGAGCAGAAGATTCGCCTGGCCGGCCCGGTCTATCGGGTGACGCGACCGCGCGGCAAAGATGACCCGGTATGGCGCGCCGGCCTGAAGCTGGTGCGCACGACTGTCGAGGCCCTGCGGGTGATGCTCGATTTCCGGCCGGATGCGCTGATCACCAGTGGGCCGGCGCTGGCCATCCCCTTCGCCGTGTGGGCCAGGCTGTTGGGCCGGGAGGTGATCTTCATCGAGACCGGCTCCCGCGTGCACCAGCTTTCCCTGACCGGCCGGCTGATGCGCTACCTGGCCACGCTTTTCTTCGTGCAGTGGCCGCAGTTGCAGGAGCGCTGTCCCTGGGCCATCTATGCCGGGAGGCTGTGCTGATGATCTTCGTGACCGTGGGCAGTACCGACTTCGACGCGCTGGTGGAGGCAGTGGACCGCCTGTGCGCGCCCGGCGGCCTGCTGGCGGGATATGAGGTGGAGATGCAGATCGGCGAGGGCCGCTATATCCCCCGCCATGCGCCCTATTTCCGCTTCGCGCCGGCCCTCGACCCGTATTACGACCGCGCCGAACTGGTCATCGCCCACGGAGGACTGGGCACGGCAGTAGAGGTTATCGGCCGGGGACGCCGCTTGCTGGCCGTGGCCAACCCCGACCGTTACGACCATCATCAGGAGGACCTGCTGAGCACCCTGGCGGAGGCCGGCCATCTCCTCTGGTGTCGAGACCTGCGCCGGCTGGAGGAATATATCGGGCTGGCCCTGCGGTTTTCCCCCACACCCTATACCTGTCCGCCCTGCGATATCCCGCGCATCATCCAGGAGCATTTGCGTCGGCGCCGGCGGCCGACCAGCTCGCGAAAGGAGGAGAGAAGATGATCAAGATCCACCCCACGGCTGACGTTTCCCCCGATGCCATCATCGGTGATGGGACCCAAATCTGGCATCATGCCCAGGTGCGGGAGGGGGCCCGCATCGGGGAGCAGTGCATCCTGGGCAAGGGCGTCTATGTGGACCACCATGTCTTCATCGGCAACCGGGTGAAGATTCAGAACTATTCGTCCATATATTACGGCGTGACCATCGAGGACGGGGTGTTCATCGGGCCGCATGTGGTCTTCACCAACGACCGCTACCCACGCGCCATCACGCCGGAGGGTGCGCTGAAGGGGGCGGATGATTGGGTGGTGACGCCGACGCTGGTCAAGGAAGGAGCTTCCATCGGCGCCGGCGCGGTCATCCTGCCGGGCGTGACCATCGGCCGCTATGCCATGGTGGGCGCCGGCGCCGTGGTGACGCGCGACGTGCTGGACCACGCCATTGTGCTGGGCAACCCGGCGCGGCAGTGGGATTTCGCCTGCATCTGCGGCCGGCCGCTCTTCCCCGATGGCGACGGCTGGACCTGCCGCGAGTGCCACCGCCACTACCGCCCCACGCCCCAGGGGCCGAAATTCGTGGACTTTCGCCGCTGACATCCCATTTCATTGGAGAAAGGGAATGATCCCGATTTCGAAACCGCTGTTGGGAGAAGAAGAGCGCCAGGCCGTGCTGGAGGTGTTGGATTCCGGCATGCTGGTGCAGGGCCGGCGCGTCCAGGAATTCGAAGAGGCCTTCGCCGCCTTCTGCGGGGTACGGCATGCCGTGGCCACCTCCTCGGGGACGACAGCCCTGCAGACGGCGCTGATGGCCCACGGCATCGGCGCCGGCGATGAGGTCATCACCACTGCCTTCACCTTTATCGCCAGCGCCAATGCCATCCGCTTCGTCGGCGCGCGGCCGGTCTTCGTGGACATTGATCCCCGCACCTTCACCCTGGACCCGAACCAGGTGGAAGATGCCATCACGCCGCGCACACGCGCCATCCTGCCGGTACATCTGTACGGCCTGATGGCGGACATGCCGGCCATCATGGATATCGCGGCGCGCCGCGGCCTGGTGGTGATCGAGGATGCCTGTCAGGCGCACGGCGCGGCCATCGGGGAGCGCCTGGCCGGCAGTTTCGCCACCGGCTGTTTCTCCTTTTACCCCTCGAAGAACATGACCACGGCCGAGGGGGGCATGATCACCACGAACGACGATGCGATCGCCCGGCGCTGCCGGCTGATCCGCAACCACGGCATGAGCGAGCAGTACCTGCACGAGGCAGAGGGCTATAATTTCCGCATGACCGATATCCAGGCGGCCATCGGGCTGGTGCAACTGCGCCGTCTGCCCGAGTTCAACGCCCGCCGCATCGCCAACGCGGCGTATCTGAGCGCCCACCTGCGGGGGGTGGTGGTGCCGTACGTGCCGGCCGGCTACCGACATGTCTTCCACCAGTACACCGTGCGGGTGCCCGATGGCCGGCGCGATGCGCTGGCCGCCGGCCTGGCGGAACGGGGCATCGCCAGCCGGGTCTATTACCCCCTGGCGGTGCATCAACAGCCGTATTACCGCGAATTGGGATATCGTGATATACTGCCGGCGACCGAACAGGCCTGCCGGGAGGTGCTCTCCCTGCCGGTGCATCCGGCCCTGACGCCCCAAGAACTCTCATATATCGTGGAGGCGGTGAACGAAATCCTATGAGCAAACTTCTGCGTGCCGCGGTGATAGGCGTGGGGAGCATGGGGCGCAACCATGCCCGCGTCTATGCGGAAATGGAAGATGTGCAGTTGATCGCCGTGGCGGATGTGGACCAAGCCGCCGCGGTGCGGGTGGCCAATATATACGGGGTGCGCGCCTACGCGGATTACCGCATGATGCTGGAGGCGGAGCCGCTGGACCTGGTGACCATTGCTGTGCCCACGCGACTGCATCGGGAGGTGGCGGAGGAGGCCGCGGCGCACGGCGTGCATCTGTTCGTGGAGAAGCCGCTGGCCGGCAGTGTGGAGGACGCGCGGGCCATCATTGATGCGGCGCGCGCCGCCGGCGTCAAGCTGGGCGTCGGCCACATCGAGCGCTTCAACCCGGCCATCCTGCAGTTGAAGGTGGAGCTGGATGCCGGCCGGCTGGGCCGCATGTTCCAGCTCCATGCCCGCCGCGTCGGTCCCTTCCCGCCGCGGGTAGAAGATGTCGGCGTGGTCTTCGATCTGGCAACCCATGAGCTGAATATCATGGAGTACCTGGCCAATGCCCGCGTGGTCAGCCTGTATGCCGAGACCGAACGCGAGATCCATGAACAGCACGAGGACCTCCTCTCGGGGGTGATCAAGCTCGACAACGGCGTGGTCGGTGTGCTGGACATCAACTGGCTCACCCCTACCAAGATTCGCGAGCTGTCGGTCATCGGCGAGCGCGGCATGTTCCGTGTCAACTACCTGACCCAGGAGCTGTACCTGCACGAGAACAGCTTTTTCAGCGAGAACTGGGAGAGCGCGGTGGCGTTGATGGGGGTGAGCGAGGGGCGCACCATCAAGTACGAGATCAAGCGCAAGGAGCCGCTCAAGGCGGAGCTGGAGTCCTTTGTGGAGGCGATCCGGGAGGACAAGCCGCCGGCCATCGGCGGGGAGGAGGGCCTGCGGGCGGTGTTCCTGGCGCAGAAGCTGGTGGAATCCGGCCTGCGCCATGAAGTGGTGCATCTGTAATATCGTGCCGGCCGTTTTCTGCCAAGAGAACGGGACGCATCCGTAACGGGCGCCCCGTTTTCTCGTCTATATTGGCGTGAGAAAACGCAGGCAGTGGATGCCGGAACGGCGCCGACGCACTGCTTTGCCCAGGTCGCGTGCCCGCCCCAGCCAAGGGTGTTGGAAAAGATGTGAAACGGGGATGGGGCTTCCGAACCGGATGCACCAGCGATACTTTTCAACACCCACTTGGCCTGGATTTGTGAGTCTCCGCCCCATGTGCTACATATATTACTATTGTGCGTTGCGGAGGTAATGAAGGGAAAATGAAACGACACCTGTTTGTCCCACTGGTCATTGTGCTAAGCATATTTCTGGTCATCGGTGCGACGGTTTTCGCCGGCCCGCGCATTCAGGACGAGAATGAGCCACCGACACCGCCGGCCGTCCCCGAAGAGAACCCCCTGCCCGGGTTACTGCCGCTGGGCACGGAGGGGCAGGCAGTGGAGCCGGCGGGCGTGAGCGCCGCCTGGAAATACCAAGTCACCCGGCCGGGCGTCTACGTCTTCTATGATTTCCGCAATATCAACCCGGCGGATTACCCCGGCCTCTTCAACGGCGGGCACATGACCTTCTACTGGAACCAGATCGAGAAGAGCTATCACGTCTACGATTGGAACGTGGTGGATTCGTGGATCGCCAATCAGGCGGCGTTGGGCAAGCCAGTGGCCCTGGAGATCGTCGCCTATGTGGGCGCCAGCAGTTACGACCCAGCGATCAAGGGATATGTGGCCCCTGGCTGGCTGCCCACCATCACCTGCACTGACAGCGCCGGCCGCGAGTTCAAGATCCCCCGCTACCACTACTCCTCTTTTCAGTCCGAATACCGCGCCCTCATCAACGCCTTCGGCGCCCGATACAACAACGACTCCCGCGTCGAGTTCATCGAGATCAGCACCGGCGTGGATGGGGAGAACCAGCCGGTGCAGTACAACCCCGGTAATGTGCTGGAAGCCTGCATCCAGGCGGACGGGCTGGGACAGTATCAATGGGAGACGTACATGAAGAACGTCTCCGATTACTACCTGGCCGCCTTTCCCACCAAGCCCCTGGTCATCCAGCACTACCCGACGCACGTGCATGATTCGGAGCGCCGCACCATCGCCCAGTACGACGGCCCCAAGGGCATCGGTTTCAAGGGCAACGGCCTGAAACCGGACCGCGATAAGGCCACGCGGCGGGATGGCGACCCGAGCTTCGATAAGGCCTTCCTGGATGACCCGGCCATCTCGTACTCCGATACCGTGCCCATCGGCTTCGAGACCTATCAATTTTACCTCACCGAGCCCATCTTGCAGTATTGGGCGGTGCTGAACGCCCTGGACAAGCACGCCGACTACCTGGTCATGGATCAGGACACCTTCACCGACGGCAATCCCATTCGGCAGGAGTCCCTGCGCTTTGCCATGCGCTACCTGGGGAAGAATGTGAACACCACGCCGGAGATCTGGGTGGCCCTGCGCGAGACCGGCTACACCTATTACCCGCAGTACGGCAACTACAGCTTCTACCTCTACCAGGATAACGGCGTGCCGGGAGGCAGTACCAAGGCGGTCACCTATCGCCCCAGGGGCTCTGGGGAATATCAGATTCAGAACACCCTGGTGGAGCCCAACGTATCATTCCTCGCCGGCACCAAGGAGGGCTGGATCGCCCGCCGCACCGACCAGGCCACTGGGAACCCCTATATGTG
>JACIWP010000132.1 GCA_014360855.1 Anaerolineae bacterium | reverse complement strand
CACCACGGGAAACGGCTTACGGGCAGGCGCCGGCGAAACTCCATACGCGAGGAGGCATGGGGTGAGCACCATTCGTGCGATGCCGCCAGGATGCTGTCGTTCTCGACCAAATGCATCAGCGTACAGCGGTCGGCGCCGGTCAGTTCCCCCACCCAGCGTAAGGCCTCGGCCAGGCCCAGGTCCAGGTCGGACGCCGGCAGGCTGAGGAAGGTGGTGGAGATGGTCATCACCAGTTGTTCGAATTCCAGCCGTCGGCGCAGGGCCAGCTCAGCCCGCTTGCGGTCGGTGATTTCGTGGAGCATGGCGAGCCGGCCGGTGATTTGCCGGCGGTCGTTGTAGATGAGGGACACGCGCAGCTCGAAATAGCGCGGAGGGTGGCCATTGCCCAGCGCGACCTCCCGCACCTCTCCGGGGGCCAACCGTCCGGGGTGGAAGCGCTCAAGGCGCCCCCGGAAGACCTCATCGGCGGGTCTGCCGATGGCCCGGGACAGCGGAGCGTCCAGCACGCGCTCGGCCAGCGGGTTCATGTCCACGACCCGGTCATAGGCGTCCAGCACGATGATGCCGTCCTGCAGTTGCTCGACAATGGTGCTGTATGCCGTCGGCATGACATCCAGGAAGCGGTAGCGGTACAGCCCCCAACTGACGAGCACTCCACCGATGGCAAAGCTCAGCGGGGTCGGGTCCACCAGCATCGGCAGGATGCGCATCACGTACAGCAGGTTACTGCCCAGGGTGATGCCCAGGCCGGCCAGCAGGATCAGGATTTGCTGGCGGAGGGGGGAGGGAGCGCGGCGGTAGTGCTGGATAAGGATCATGGCGCTGAAGAAGAGGAGGGAATAGGCGTAGACGACATGTGCCCAGAATCCCAGCCCATAGCGCAGGGCCAGGAAGGTGATGCCGCCGGCCTGCACCAGCCCGGTCTCGGCCCAAATCCAGCCGTGGTGGGGGTTGGTCCACACCAAGATGTTGATGAGGATCGGCTCGATGGCGAGCGCCAGGACGCCCCGGCGGGAGAGGAACTTGCCCAGCCCCAGGTACTGGAGCGTGAAGGCGAACCAGGCGGCCGGCGCCACGGTGATGCCGATGTACTGCAGTTGGGCCCAGCGGACCTTTTCCGGCAGGGATTCGGCGGCGACTTCCAGCGCGGAAAAGAAGGTCCATGCCGCGACGACGGCGATAAAGATTGTAAAGCTGATGGCGCCGGCCATACTGCGGCGCCGCCAGGCGGTCAGCGCCAGGGCCAACAGGCCGGCGGACAAGAGTATGGCCGGCAGGGTATACGACAGCGTCGCGGGATTCAAGGTTCCTTCCCCACCAGTGAGAATAGTCGGGCCGTCCCGCGCCTGAGCGAAAGGCCTTGCGGGCTTCTTTACCTAATTATACCACATGCATGTAAGATATATCAACGCCCCTGGAAAGAGGGTGTGGAAGGGGTCAAGGTTGGCATGGCACCGGATGCCGGACTGCCGGCGCAAGCAGTGCGTCGGTTTGACGCCTTCCCCTCTTCATGCTACACTTTTCCTCTGCGCATACACCTGTGCGATCCCATCCCCTGCAGGAGGTCCTGATATGGTCTCTGCCCTTGAGGGGCTGAACGAGGCCCAGCGCCAGGCCGTCACCGCGGTGCACGGTCCTGTGCTGGTGCTGGCCGGCCCCGGCTCTGGCAAGACGCGCGTACTCACCCATCGTGTGGCGTATTTGGTGCGGGAGGCCGGCATCCCCGCTCATCATATCATGGCGGTGACCTTCACCAACAAGGCGGCGCGCGAGATGAAGGGCCGGCTGGAATCGCTCCTGGGGGCGGAAACCCATTATCTGACGGTGGGCACCTTCCATGCCACCTGCGCGCGCATCTTGCGGCGCGAGGCGGCACATCTGCCGGTCTCCGCCAGCTTCCAGATCTTCGACGAGAGCGACCAGGCCGAGACGATCACCCGGGCGCTGAAAGAGCTGAACCTGGACCCCAAGCGCTTCAATCCCCGCGCCGTCCTGTCCACCATCTCCCATGCCAAGGCGGAGATGGTCGTGCCGGAGCAGTTCCCCACGCCGGATTACTGGCACGAGATTGTGCGCCGCGTCTATGAGCGCTATCAGGCCATCCTGCGGCAGAGCGACGCGCTGGATTTCGACGATCTGCTGTTGGAGACCGTGCGGCTGTTTCAGCGGGAGCCGGCGGTCTGCCGCAAGTATCAGACACGCTTCCCCTTTATCCTGGTGGACGAGTTCCAGGATACCAACCAGGTGCAGTACGAGCTGTTGAAACTGCTGGCCGGCGATCAGCGCAACATCTTCGTCGTCGGCGATGAGGACCAGTCCATTTACCGCTTTCGGGGCGCAGATTGGCGCAATGTCACCCGCTTCCGTGAGGATTTTCCCGACGCAAAGGTCATCTTGCTGGAGCAGAACTACCGCTCCACCCAGGTTATCCTGGACGTCGCCAATGCGGTGATCTCGCGCAACGCCCACCGCACTCCCAAGCGCCTGTACACCATCCGCCGCGGCGGCGCTCCTGTGGTCGTCTACGAGGCGTACAACGAGCAGGAGGAGGGGAGCTTCATCGTCCAGGAGATACAGCGGCTGGTCTCGCAGGGGGTGTGCCGGCCGGGCGACTGTGCCGTCATGTACCGCACCAACGCGCAGTCGCGACCCATCGAGGATGCCTTTGTGCGCTACGGTATGCCGTACCGTCTGGTGGGTGCCACGCGCTTCTACGCCCGCAAGGAAATCAAGGATATGCTGGCCTACCTGCGGCTGATCCATAATCCCAGCGACGATGTCAGCTTTTACCGTATTATCAATCTGCCGCCGCGGGGCATCGGCGCTAAGACGCTGGAGACGCTGGGACAGTGGGCGCAGATGCACGGGATGGCCATGCTGCCGGCCATCCGGCTCCTGCTCCATCCAGAAGAGGGGCGGAAAGCGGTGGAACCGCCGGCGCTGGGCCGGCGCGCCGAGGCCGCCCTGAAGGGATTCCTGGAGCTGTGGGAAGGCTGGACGGAGGCCCGCCAGTACACGTCGGTGTTGGGCCTGCTCGACCGCGTGCTGGAGGAGTCGGGCTATGCGGCCTATATCCGCGATGGCACGGAAGAAGGGGAGGACCGCTGGGCGAACATCATGGAACTGCGCACTGTCGCCCAGCAGTACCAGGGCATGGAGCCGGCGGAGAGCCTGACCCGCTTCCTGGAAGAGGTTTCCCTGGTATCGGATATTGACAACTTGAACGAGAGCCAGGATGCGCCCACGTTGCTGACGGTGCATATGGCCAAGGGGCTGGAGTTCCCGGTGGTTTTCATCGCCGGCTTGGAGGAGCGCATCTTTCCCCACAGCCGCTGTTTCGATGATCCTGAGGAGATGGCCGAGGAGCGCCGGCTCTTTTATGTCGGGGTCACCCGTGCCAAGGATCGGCTGTATTTACTACATGCCTTCCGGCGCACGCTTTTCGGCGTGGATCAGGTCAACGAGCCTTCGCGATTCCTCCAGGAGATACCGCCTCAGCTTATCGCCGACGCGCCGGCCGGCACCCCTGTGCGAGTTGCGGTGCGGACACAGCCCGAGACGGTGATGTGGGAGCGGCCGGGGAACGGCGGGGGATGGGGCTCCAAGGGGCCGGCCGCGCCGGCGCGACAGCAGTTTGCCCCTGGCGACAAGGTCGAGCATCCCGTGTTCGGCGTGGGGACGGTGATCAGCAGTCAGATTGTCGGCGGGGACGAGGAGATTGTGGTGGCCTTTGCCGGCAAGGGGGTGAAGAGGCTGGCGGTCAGCCTGGCGAAGGTGCGCAAGGTATGAAAAAGCCTCCCGCAGGTTGTGTCCTGCGGGAGGCTGTTGTCTTTGTCGCGTCAGGCGATGTCATGGAGCCGGCGGTTGATGGGCTTCAGCGCCTCGTACACTGCCCGATACTCTTTGTACAGCGCATCATAGCGCCCCTGGTACTCGTCTCGGGGTTCGACGATGCGGTCAATCTCGATCAGATCGTCGATCGCCTCTATGTTAGGGTACACTCCCAATCCCACCGCCACAGTGAGCGCGGCCCCTACCGCGCCGGCCTCTTGAGGATGCGCCAGCACCTTAAGCTGGCGGCCGGTGATGTCGCTGATGATCTGGGTCCAGGTGGGACTGGTGCTCCCCCCGCCGATGGCGTGCACAGCTCCCACTCGCAGGCCCAGGTTTTCCAGCGCCTCGCAGATCCAACGCAGGTGGAAGCCCACCCCTTCCATGACTGCGCGGGCCATATGGGCCTTGGTGTGGCTCAGCGAGAGCCCGATGAAGGCGCCCAGGGCGTAATGGTCCAGAACAGGAGCCCTCTCACCGGAGAGCCAGGGAGCGAAGAGCAGACGGTCGGCCCCAGGTTCCACCTCTTCTGCCATGCGGCTGAGCAGTTCGTAGGTGGAGATGCCCTGGCGCGCGGCTTCTTCCGCTTCGGCCTGACAGAAATTGTCGCGGAACCACATCAGCGAGCCGCCGCCGGTTTCCATCTCGCCGGCGATGATCCATTTCTGCGGGTCGATGTGGTTCAATGCCCAGAATGGTTTTTCAGGGTCATTCACGAAGGTACTGCTGGATAGGCCGATCCAGGTAGCTGTGCCTACACACAGATGGGCCTCTCCGTCGTGGTTGGCACCGGAGCCCGACTGGGCGACTGCCACATCGCCGGCGCAGATCACTACAGGGGTGCCGGGGAGCAGTCCGGTGGCCTGAGCGGCCTGCGGGGTAACCTCTCCGATCACAGAAGTGCAGGGATAGGCCGGCGGCAGTTTTTCCATGGGAATACCCAGCAGGTCGCAGGCCGGCTTGGACCACTCCTTGCGGTAGGGATCGAACAGAAAGTATACCGAGGCGCCGTGCCAATCCGTGGCGATTTTCCCGGTCAGCCGATAGACGATGTACTCCTTACAGTCGAGGAGCCAGGCGGTGCGTTCCCACAGCTCCGGGCATTCTTCCTTCAGCCAGAGGATTTTGGGGATGATGTCCTTGGCGGTGGGGATGTTGCCAGTGTACTCGAACAGCCGGCGGATGCCTTGACCGCCGTCCATTGCGGCGATGCGGTCTGCCTGTTTCACAGAGCGCACGTCCAGCCAGCTTATCATGGGCATCACTGGTCGTACCTCGGCATCTACCGGCAGGAGGTTGAACATCTGGGCGGAGATGCCCACGCCCAGAATGTCGGCCGGCGAGACGCCGGCCTCCTCCATCACCTTGCGCGTGGTCATGGCGACTGCCTGCCATAGTTCCTCAGGGTCCTGCTCCACCCACTGCGGCTTGGGATAGTGCAGGCCGTAAGGCAGGTAATACGAGTGCAGGATGCGGCCGCGCAAGTCAGTGAGTACCGCCTTATCACCCCCGGTGCCTGTATCATGGGCGATGATGTACTGCTTGCTCATGCGAGTCTCTCCATCACGCTGGCGGATGGCGGGCCTTATTTCCCTTTCCGGACTTCCTCCACGTAGGCGCGAAGTACCTGGAGGAAGAACTCGTTCTGCTCCGGTGTGCCCACTGTGACACGCACGAAGCCCTGTCCCATGTGATGGGGGGACATAGGCCGGATAAAGACCTTGCGCTCGATGAGCTCGTCGCGGATTTGCTCAGAGGTTTTTCCCAACGAGCTGGCATCGATGAGGACAAAGTTTCCCTCGGAGGGGAAGGCGCGCAGGCCCGGGATCTTATTGATCTCCTCACACAGGTACTGCCGGCCCTCGATGATGGTGCGCCGCTTTTCCAGAAAGCTTGCTTCATCGTCCAGCGCGGCCTGCGCGGCGGCCAGCGCCAGCAGGCTGACGTTCCAGGGAATGCGGACGCGCATCATGTAGTCTACCACTTTGGCATCGGCGATAGCGTATCCGACCCGCAGGCCGGCCAGGCCGTATGCCTTGGAGAAGGTGCGCGAAATAATCAGATTGGGATATTCGCGGATAAGGTGTGCCAGGGTACGTGGTTCGTTTTCCAGCTCGTAGTAGGCTTCGTCCACTACGGTGGGGATGCCGGCAGAAAGGATGCGTTTCAGATCGTCCAGCGGAATCTGTATCCCCGTGGGGTTGTTGGGACTACAAAGGAAGAGCAGTTTGGTCTTGGGGGTGATGGCCGCCAGGATGGCTTCCACATCCCACGAGAAATCGGACCGCAGGGGGACAAACACTGGCACCGCGCCGCGGATCTTCGCCCGCGCCTCATACATGGAGAAGGTAGGCACAGGGATAAGTACTTCATCGCCAGGCGCCGCGAATGTGGTGATGATGATATCAATGATGTCCGTGGAGCCGTTGCCCAGGATCACATTTTCCTTTCCAAAGCCGGCCATTTCGCCGAGCCGCTGTCGCAGGGCCGGCCCGGAATCCGGGTACAGGTTCCCCAGTTGAGCCGCCCGTTGTATGGCCTCCAACACCGCCGGCGATGGCGGGATAGGGTTCTCGTTCGACATCATGCGCAGTACTTCGGGGTGCGACCAGGCGAATTCCATATGCCGGTCGCTGTACGGCGCGGCCGCCCGCACCCAGGGCACAACGAATTTGTCAATGTCAGTGGACATGTTTGAAAACCTCCATTGTCATCCAGGGTGTGTATTGTCAGAAGGCAGGACCTTTACGAGAGGGTTCCCCTTCCGGAAAGCTCTTCCACATCTTCATACCATTTGACTTTATCGCCGATGGCGGCGCGCATTTTCCAGCGCATGGACTTCGGCTGTTGGTCAATATATTCCCGAATTTGCCGCAAGCGTTCCCGCACAACCTGGCGGTCCTCATCCGTCAATTGATTGTACTGTCCCACAAAGTGGTCTACCAGTTCCAGATTCTGTGTCAGAGTACGCCACCATCCCCAATCATTGGAGGTGAGTTTTCCAATCACATCAAGGTTGATGGTTTCCTGATCGCTGTGGCCGACCGGGTGCTCTCGCAATAGCATGATAGTGTCGATAATGTCCTTTTCGTTGATCTTGACGATCTGCATCTTTTCCAGGAACAGCTCTGCGAGGGGGAGGGTAGGCGAGTCGGCTTCCAGCCGGCCAACCAGGGGGATGGTGTGGCAGAATTTCAACTGGTCGAAGAAGACGTCAATGTGCCGGCCGTACACCGGGTCGTGGAACAGGAGCCGATGCTCCCCGAAGAGCTGGGTGACTGTCCTATCTTCCTGATACCCCAACTCCGTCAAGAACCTGACGATGTCTTTGAAAAATTTGCGGTAGGAGGCGAAGTCAATATCGGTAAACTGCCGGCCCAGCCGATCCTGAATATATCCGAAATTGGGGCAGTGGGTGCGGAAGGCCAGTGCCCCTACCAGTCGCATGATGATGTGGGCGTTCTCTTTCTCCTGGAGGGCGTTCAGGATACGGGTACGCTCTTCGTAAAAATCTTGCTGGATTGCACCATATTTGCTCATATGTTCCTCCGCGGTTCGGCAGGAATAGCGCGCGCCTCAGCCGGATATCAGCATATGGCCTTTCACGCGCTCAGGCTCAAGGTTGATGATGGCAGCCTTCATAATGCCCTCAGCGTATTCACTGCCGGGATTAATCGCCAACGTGCGCCCAATGCGGATGTGGCCGGCGGCTTCATGAATGTGCCCGTGCAAGGTGAGCATGGGCTGTACTGTTTCGATGAATTTGCGCACCGAGGTACTGCCGACGGGTTTCATGAGTACCTGGCCGCCCATGGTCTTGATTTTCAGGTTTTCGTCCAACTCGGGGCAGACGTCAATCTGGGAATCATATGGCGGCACATGGATGGCCAGTACCGCCCGTTCGGGGTGGGAGAGCTGACTGGCGAGCTTCTCCAGCCGCTCTGCCAGGACATCTTCCTCGACGTCTCGAGCGCATTTCCAGGGGGTCATATTGGCGTTGGAGATGCCGGCGAACTCATGGTGCTCGTCCAGCCAGAACACCTGGCCGTCCGGGTTGCGCACGTGCTGGAATTCCGCAATTACAGAGTCGATTACATAGGGGTCGTCATTACCAGGCATAAAATAGAGGGTAATGCCCTTGGGCACTAGTTTTTCCTCATATTCTGTGAGCCATTCTCGCACCCGAACCACCATTTCATGCTCGAAGCGGCGGGCCATCTTATCTGGATGCGCTTCCAGGTCCTCTGCCTCGTCCTTCTCAAGCACAATCGGGTAGAACCCCACGTTGCTGATGCGCTGTTTGAAACGCTCCAGCTCCTCTGGGGTGGATGGTTCCTCCTTCACATTGAACAGGTAGCCTTCGTAGCGGCCCTTGCCCTGATGGATGATAGGAATCATAGCTTTGCCAGTGACATCGCCGCCGACGATGATAATGTTAGCCTGAT
>JACIWP010000131.1 GCA_014360855.1 Anaerolineae bacterium | reverse complement strand
CGCTCGCGCGCCGCCGGATGCGGTTGGGTCGGCAGGCGCGGCCGGCGCGGGCGCAGGGCCTGCGCCAACAGTTTCTGAAAGCGCTCGATGACCTCCTGCCGGTTCTGCCGCTGGCTCCGCCGCGAGGCGGCGAACAAATGCAGTACCCCATCGGAGTCAATATACGTGCCCAGCCGTTCCAGGATGCGCTCCCTCTGCCATTCGTTCAAGGATGGCGAACGGCGCACGTCGAAACGCAGTTCCACCCGTGTCTCGGAGGTGTTGACGTGCTGTCCGCCTGGGCCGCCGGCGCGCGAGAAATGAAAGGAAAGCTCTTCCATTGGGATGGAGAGGGAAGGGGTAATTTCCAGGCGCTCGGTTTCCTCGCTCATGAGATTCATCCTGATATGCCCGCCGGCGGGATGGGAAAGGGCCGCGCCCTCCGGCCGGCCCTTTCCGGAATAGGCGAGGGCATCAGCGCTGGAGGTACTGCCGGCGATAATATTCCTTGTACTCCCCACTCTTTAAGGGGCGCCACCACTCCTCATGCTCCACGTACCAGCGCACCGTCTTCTCCAGCGCCTCTTCGAAGGTATGGCGCGAGCGCCAGCCCAGCGCCTTGATCTTGTCGCAGTTGATGGAATAGCGGCGATCATGGCCCGGGCGGTCTTTCACGAATTGGATGAGGCTCTCCGGCTTGCCGAGCAGGCGCAGGATCATGCGCGCCATGTCAATATTGCGGGTCTCGACCCCGGTGCCCAGGTTGTACGCCTCGCCGGGCTTCCCGTGGTGCAGGACGATGTCAATGCCCTCGCAGTGATCCAGCACGTATTGGTAATCGCGCTGCTGCGTGCCGTCGCCGTACAGCGGCAGAGGCAGGTCGTCAATGGCGTTGGTGATGAAGAGGGGCACCACTTTTTCCGGATATTGATACGGTCCGATGTTGTTGGAGCCGCGCGTGATGGTGACCGGCAGGCCGTAGGTCACGAAGTAGGCCTGCACCAGGTGCTCGGCGCCGGCCTTGCTGGCCGCATAGGGACTGCGCGGCCGCAGGGGGTCCGTCTCCACCGATGAACCCTCCAGTACCTCGCCGTACACCTCATCGGTGCTGACCTGGTGGAAGCGCTCCAGGCGGAACTCCTTGACCGCCTCCAGCAGGACGTAGGTGCCGTAAATGTCGGTGCGGATGAAGGCATCCGCGTCCATGATGGAGCGGTCCACATGGGTCTCGGCGGCGAAGTTGACGATGGTGTCGATGTCGTACTGGCGGATGGCGGCGCGCACGGCCTCGGCGTCGCAGATATCGCCGCGCACGAAATGGTAGCGGGGGTGGCCGGCCAGGTCGGCCAGGTTGGCCAGGTTGCCGGCGTAGGTCAGCTTGTCGAAGACCAGCACGCGATAGTCCGGGTACTTCTCCAGCAGATAGTGCACGAAGTTGGAGCCGATGAAGCCGGCGCCGCCGGTGACCATGATGTTTCTCATTGTGACGTTGCTTCCATCCTCCCTCGTGGTCGTGATAGGCGTGGTCAGGATCAGGCCGGCTGGGCGGAGCCGCGCGCCAATCCCAGCATCCGCCCCAGCTTGCGGACGATCTTGCGCGGATTGGCATAGCGCTTCCAGGTGCGCGCCGCCCAGCGCCGCAGGCGGTTGTACCAGGTACGGCGCTGGGATTCCTCCAGCGCCCACTGCAGGAAGGTATAATCCTGGCCCTTGATCTTCATCTCCGTCGGGTTGCGGCGGTACTGATCGTGGCTGGTGATGAGCGAGAGATCATGCTCGATGCAGTAATCGTACAGGTCACTGCCGGGGTGGGGCGTGTAGAAGGCCGGGCTGTAGTAGTCCGGATCAATTTGCTTCAGCATGGAGATGGTGTCCATGACCTCCTCGCGCGTTTCGGTGGGGATGCCCAGCATGTAGTTGGCCCAGATTTTGACGCCGTAGCGCTTGCAGATGCGGGCCGCCTCCAGGTTGATGGCGCGCGTGGTGCCTTTGCGCAGGAAGCGCAGGACCCGGTCATTGCCGCTTTCGAACCCGATGAAGTACCCCTTCAGTCCCACCTCGGCCATCAGCTTGACCATGTCGGGGTTTTTCACGATGATATCGGCCCGGCTCTGGCAGAAGAAGGGCTGGGTGAAGCCGGCCTCGCGGTAGGCCTGGCAAAATTCGATGACCCATTCGCGGTCCTCGGTCAGGCAGTCGTCGTGGAACATGAAGCTGGCGAAATGGTAGCGCTCGCGCAGTTCCTGGAGCTCGCGGATGATGTTGGGGACGGAGCGCCGGCGCACCCGCCGGCCGAAAATCTTGCGCTCCGCCGGCTGGCAGAAGCTGCAGTTGTACATACAGCCGCGGCCGGCGATGATCGTCAGGAAGGGCGGCGGCAGTTCCTCCACAAAGGGCACCTCGGGGGAGTCCAACGTGTAGCCGTGCTTGCGCCACTCCTCCAGGAACAGCTCGCGGTCCGGGAAGGGCAGGGCGTCCAGGTCCGGCATCTGGCCCAGCAGGACGCGGTCCTCGGGCCGCCGGCCGGCTTCCAACTCGTTCAACAGCCAGGGGAAGGTGATCTCCCCCTCTCCCAGGACGATGTAGTCAATGGCCGGGTTGGCGGCGACCTCCTCTACGGCCACGGTGGGGTGCGGTCCGCCCACCACGGCGACCAGTTCCGGCAGGATGGCCTTGGCGCGACGGATGGCCTCGTTGGCCGGGTTGAAGTCTACGCTCATCATGGTGACGCCGATGACATCCGGCCGGCGCGCCGCGATCTCCGCCTCGAACTCCTCCCACCCCTTCAGGGCGCGCAGGTCGATCAAATCCACGTGAAAGCCCTCCGCCTTGGCGGCGGAGCTGATATGCGCCAGGCCGTGGCTGACCCAGCCGGCTTCCATACCGTGGGCCAGGGAGTTGAAGCCGTAGCCGGCGATGCCCGGGTAGATCAGCGTGACCCGTGTCCGTTTCTCAGGCATATGCTCCTCTCCCTCGTATGAGATGCCGCCGGCGTCACAGGATGCCGACGCGGCTGTTGTCTCCCAGCGTCATCTTATAGGCCTTGGGCTTCAGCGGCGAACGCCGGATCTCCACATTGCGGCCGATCAGGCTGTCCTCGATGCGCTGAGGGATATCAATAATCTTGCTGTACTCCAGCACGATGGAGTGCTCGATCTCGCTGTCCTCGATGAGCACATGGTGATAGATGGAGGTGAAGGGGCCAATGTAGGAGTTGACGATGCGCGAGTATTCCCCGATGATGGCCGGCCCGCGGATCCTGCTGTTGATAATCTCGGCGCCCTTCTGAATGGTCACCTTGCCGTTGATCTCCGAATCCCGATCCACATACCCCTCAATGGTGTGGTTGATCTCGTCCAGCACCAGGCTGTTGGCCTCCAGCAGATCTCCCGGCGCGCCCGTGTCGATCCACCACCCCTCATGGATGTGCGGGTAGACCTTATAGCCATGGTCAATCAGGTACTGGATGGCATCGGTGATTTCCAGCTCCCCGCGCCAGGAGGGGGTGATGGCGTTCACCGCCTCAAAGATGTGGTGGTCGAACATGTAAATGCCCACCAGCGCCAGGTTGGACTTGGGATGGCGCGGCTTTTCCACCAGGCGCACGATGCGCCCGTCCTTTAGCTCGGCCACGCCGTACTGCTCGGGATGCTCAACGCGCTTCAGCACGATCTGGCAGTTGTAGTCGGAGGTGGCGAACTGCGCGATGAGGGGTGAGATGCCGCCCTGGATGACGTTGTCCCCCAGGAACATGACGAAGCGCTCGTCCCCGAGGAAGTCCTGGGAGATTTTCACCGCATGGGCCAGGCCCAGGGGGGCCTCCTGACGGATATAGGTGATGCGGCAGTCCCAGCGCGAACCGTCGCCGACGGCCTCCATGACTTCTTCGGCGGTATCGCCGACGACGATGCCGATGTCGCGGATGCCGGCCTCCACAATCGCCTCGATGACCCGGAAGAGCACCGGCTTATTGGCGATGGGCACCAGCTGTTTGGCGCTGGTATAGGTGATGGGATACAGCCGGGTCCCTTTTCCGCCGCTCAGGATCAGCCCTTTCATCGCTTCCTCTCCTGACGATGAATGTGGTACGCGAATCAGCCTGACGAGAGGTGCCGGCCGCTGAGTGCCCGCACCCACCAGGATTTGCCCCGCCGCACCCGGCTCAGGGGTGGGTCGGGGGAGATGATCTCGCCGGCCAGGATGGCGCGCGGGATATCCCGCACCATCTGTTCCGCTTCCGCCGGCCCGATGATCTCGCCGGCGGCGGCCACAGCGGTCGAAAGCTCCGGCCGCCGGCGGTGGTCGTTATGGGCGTCCGTGGCAATGACATGCGCCAGCCGGCCGCGCAGTAGATAGGCCGCGGTGCGCGCGACGGGTGTCCCGAACTGGCCGGCCAGGCTGGCCGCGGTAATCTGCACCAGCGTTCCCCGTTCCACCAGCGGCGCCAGCATGCTCGGGTTCGCCTGTACCAGGGCATTGCGCTCTGGATGGGCCAGCATCACCCCATAGCCCTTGACCTGGAGATGAAAGACCAGTTCCTCGGTGTACAGAGGAAACGCGGAGTGGGGCATTTCCAGGAGCACGTAGCGGCTGTCTGCCAGCGGAAATGCCCGTCCATCCTGCAACTGCTCCAGCAGATCGAAGTCAATGTAGATCTCGACGCCGGGCAGAAGGCACAGGGGAATGCCGGCCTGATGGCACTGCTGTTGTAATGCCGCCGTTTCCCGGCGGATGCGCGAGCGGTGATCCGCTTTTGTCCATCCCACATTGTGCGGGGTGGCCGCGATGCAGGCGATGCCGTCTGCGGCGGCGATGCGCGCCATTTCCAACGCCTGCTCCAGGGTCTGCGGCCCGTCGTCCTCCCCGGGCAGGATATGGGCGTGCAGGTCAATCCGACCGTCCAGCGCCGGCAAGCCACTGCTGTCCATTGCCTCAGCCATCTGCCCACGCCGCAAGGAAATGCACTGTTATCCCTCTCCGTAATAGCGGTGCAGGGTGGCGTCAAAGGAGACGTTGGTCAGCACCACGCCCACCACGCGCGCGTTCACGCGCTCCAGAAGTTCCTTGGCCTGGAGCACGTAGTCGCGTTTGGTAATGCCGGCGCTCACCACCAGCAGTACCCCGTCCACCCGGGTCGCCAGGATGGCGGCATCGGTCACGGCGATGACCGGCGGTGCGTCGAAGAGCACCATGTCGGCGCGCGCTTTCAGGGCCTCGATGACCTCGACCATGCGCCGGGTGGCCAGCATATCCGCCGGGTTGGGCGGCAGGGCACCGCTGGGCAGGAGCCAGAGGTTCTCCACCCCGGTGGCCAGCAGGGGCGGGTCCTTCATCGCCCCTTCATCCACCATCATGGTGGTCAGGCCACGCGAGTTATCCAGCCCGAAGAAGGTGTGCAGGCGCGGCCGGCGCAGGTCACAGTCTACCAGGATGGTTTGCCGGCCGGCCTCCGCCATGGTGACCGCCAGATTGGCCAGGGTGGTGGACTTGCCCTCTTCCGGGCCGGCAGAGGTCACCACCAAGGTCCGGAGGGGATTGTCCAGGCTGGAAAACTCCAGGTTGGTGCGCAGGGTGCGGTAGGCTTCGGCGATGGGTGAGCGCGGGTCCTGCACTGTGATGAGCTGGGTATGCGATTCCGTCATTTGGATCCTCTTCCCAGGGCCTGATAGGGTTCAGGTGATGCAAGGGCGCGGGCTTTGCGGCGGGAGCGCCGGCCGGCGGAGGATTCGACGCCGGCGGGGATGGTGCCCAGCACTGTCCATCCCACGAAACGCTCCACATCCTCCGGTGCCCGCACGATATCCGATTCCAGCCACTCCATGAAGAAGACGATGATGGCCCCCACAATGGCCCCGAAAATGAGGCCGACCAACACGTTCATCTTCGTCTTGGGGGTGTGGATCTCGGCGCGCCGCACATTGTCCACGATGGAGACCACGATGCGGTCGCGCTGGTCCTGCTCCTGGTTCCACTGCTCCCGCTCCTGTACGAAGAGTTCCGCCATGGTCTGGGCGATTTGCATGGCGACCTGTGGGTCGCTGTCCCGGGCCTCGATCTCGATGGTATAGTTGGACGCGTCGGAGCTGATGAAGACCTTGCTCTTCAGCTCATCGGTGGTCATGTCGAGCTGGGCGCGGTCAATGACCTTCTGGGCCATGGAGTGGCTGTTCAGGCGCACCACATAACTGCGCAGGATGTCTTTGACGGTGTTGCTGAGTCCCCAATCGAGGCGCGCCGGCTCGACGCTGAGCTGGATATTGGCCTTGTAGATAGGGGTCTGGAGCTTGCTGAAGCCGAAGGCGGCGGCGCCGGCGATGAGCGCCACCAGCACGATGATCCAGCCCCGCTTGCGCAGTATCTTCAGGTAATCCTTCAGTTCCACCGCGAACCTCTCCTCTCTATTCTCCACCCCGTTCCCGAACTGCACTGTAAAATTGTACCACAGGAACGGCACATGGGCAAAGGCAGGGCCTTTTTACGGCTTCCGCCGGCCCCAGGGGAAGCGCCGGCGCGTCGGTATCTGTCCCAGCACCACTAGGCCCATCGCCTCGACATCCTCTTTACCCCGCACGCTGACGTCCAGATAGTCCAGCAGGAACGCCAGGGCAATGCCGGCCACCAGCGCCAGGAACAGCCGGATGGGCAGGTCCAGCCGCTCGCGCAGGCCCGGCCCCACCGGCGCGATCACCGGCGCATCTATGACGTAAATATCCGCCCCCTCGGTTCCCAACTGGGCGAAATACTTGGCGTTCTCCTCCCGCAGGGCGCTCACCGCCGCGTCCGCGATGGCGCGCAGTTCCTCCGGGTTCGGCCAGGTGATGGTAATGGTCAGGATGCGGTGGAGCTGTTCCGAGACAGTGGCGCCCTGGATGGCGCCGGCCGGCACATGGATGGGGGGATTGGTGCCGGCCAGCCGGGCGCTCACGTCATCGGCAAAGGACTGGCTCTTTACCAGCTCGCTGAAGCTGTCGATCAGATATTCCGACGTCAGCCAGGTGTAGTAGCGGTCGTAGGTATAGGTGGTAGGGCCGCGTTCCTCGGGCTTCAGGCCCACCGTCACCCGCAGGCGTGCCTGGTACATCTGCGGGCGCGCCGGCATGGTCAGCGCGGAAATCACGCCCGTCAGCAGTAACAGCCCCACCACGATCCACCAGCGCTTCCAGATGATGTGCCAGTAGCGCCGCAGTTCCATCGCCCGGCTTCCTCCTGTGACGTTCATGCCCGTTGTGGCGCCGGCAGGGACGCCGCATGTTCGGCATAGGCCCGCTCCACGTAGGCGCGAAACTCCTGCCGGAAGCGCTCCGCGGAAAAGCGTTCTGCCTGCCGGCGCAGTTCCAGCGGGTCGAAATGGTCCTCTCCCAGCGCCTCCAGCCGGCGCACCGCTTCCGCCAGCGCCGCCGGGTTCTGCTCGTGGAATAAGACGCCGGTGAGGCCATCAATGACGGTATCCAGCGCCCCGCCGCCGGCATAGGCGATCACCGGCCGGCCGGCGGCCAGCGCTTCCACCGGCGCGATCCCGAAATCCTCCAGGCCGGGGAAAATGAAGGCCCGACAGCCGGCCATCAGCTTCGCCAGCTCCTCGTCGCTGACCCGTCCGAGGAAGCGCACATTCGGCCCGGCCATGGCCTCCAGCCGGCGGCGGTCCCGCCCATCGCCGGCGATGACCAGCGGCCGGTCGAGCTGGTTGAAGGCCTGCACGGCCAGGTCAATGCGTTTATAGGGGATCAGGCGGGAGGCGATGAGATAGTAATCGTGCGGCCCATCTGCCGGCCGAAAGCGCTCGGTATGCACCGGCGGGTAGATGATGTCCGACGGCCGGCGGTAAACGCGGGCGATGCGCTGTTGGACCTCCCGCGAGATGGCCACGAAGCGGTCCACCCGATCCGCCGCCAGCCGGTCCCACAGCCGCAGGTACTGCAGGAAGGGCGCCAGGACGGCGCGGGCGGCGCGGCCGGCCTGTTCCCGCTCCAGGTATTCCCAGGTGTTCCACAGGTAGCGCGTGGGGGTGAGGCAGTAGCAGATGTGCAGGGTGCCGGCGGGGGTGATCACCCCGTGGCAGAAGCCGCTCTTATTGGTGATGACCACGTCGTAACTGCGCAGGTCCAGGCTCTCGAAGGCCAGGGGATACATGGGCAGGAACAGTTGATGGTGGCGCTTGACCAGCGGCCAGCGGTCCAGAAAGCTCGTGCGGATGTCCCAGGCCTGATACGCCGCCGGCATCTTTTCCCGCCAGTAAATAGACGTGTAGATCGGCGCCTCGGGGAAAATGCGCACCAGCTCCTCCAGCACCCCCTCGGCACCGCCCATCTGGTT
>JACIWP010000130.1 GCA_014360855.1 Anaerolineae bacterium | reverse complement strand
TGGCTATGCCCTGGATCCTCAAGCCCCGACTGATCAGACGCGCTCTCTTCACCTACCGATGGTCTCTCGCCTATGAAAGTGGGTAAGAGTCAGATCCTTTTGCTGTGTATGGGGCAGTGCGCGTGGAGGTGGGGAGGGTGTGGGAGGGCCGGCAGACCAATGCCGGCGGGTCCAGTCGGGGGAAGCACTGCGCCCAGCTTCACCTGTGGCACCAGTGGAGAGAAGCCGGCGTCAGGCGCAAGCGCGGGTTAGCCCGCCGCTGTGCTCGCAATGGCCTTTCCGCCATTGACACGATCATACTCCCAAATCGCCAGGTCAACTTCTTGGACAGACCATCCCAACTCTTGGGCTAGATTCTGTACCGCTCGAAGGTAGCGTTTGTAATCCGAAACAGAAAACGCTGTCCTCTCTTCACCAAACACCTGTCTCCAACCCCTGAAATCAATCACCGCATATCTCTCCGCAAATACAAGGGCCAGGATGGCCGATGCCACAGGAACGCCTACTCCCCGAAGCGAGCATAGTATCCCGAACCGCAACTCAATTTCATAATCTAGGTCAGGATGTTCGATAGAAAGTGCAGCTCCTGTTACGAACCGTACCACTGCATCCGTATTTGCCTTGCGCCTCTCCCGCTGTCTTCCGTACTGACCACGTAGTTTCCACTGGAGGACTCTATCAAGCTCGTCCAGCGTCAAATACATTGGATGACGTTCCTGCTTCATCCGAGCACAATGAGCCTTGAGATGCTCGGCGGAAGCGTAGTCGTCGCTGGCAGTCCTGTACGGAATAAGTTGAACCGCTGTGATCATCTTCGACAGCATCCAGGGTGCCTGAAAAAAGCCGGCCAACAGCCGGCTACAAGCGCGGGTTGGCCGGCCTACTCCTGTTCCCAACCCCCTGGTGGCAGAAAAGCATCCAATTTGTGCAACAGGTCAGGTACATCTCTGGTCGCCGTTCTCCACACCTCGTCCCAATCCACTATATCGTACCCGTGTATCAGGTAATCGCGCATCCCAGCCATCGCCGCCCACGGTATCTCCGGGTGTTGTTCACGCAACTCGAAGGATAGTCGTTTGACCGCTTCGCCAATCACAATCAACTGATAGAGCACGGCGGACTGGGTCTTGAAATCTTCCAGAAAATCCTCCTTTTGCAGACCCTGGACAAATGTCAGAATGGCGCGCGCAGCTCTGGCCATATCCAATAAGGTGCCTTCATCTCGCCTCATACGAAGCCGCCTTGTTCCCAGGAAAGATGATAGAAGCCGTGCTCAGGATCTCCTTGCGCCGTATCCAGTTCTGACTCCGTTCCACAGCGCGCTTCGTCACCAGGTCAACATCCCGCTGAAGCACAGCCTGGAGTTCCTGTTGCATTCTGATATGATCCAGCAAACTCCACTCTGCGTCATCTTCAAAGGTCACGATAACATCAATATCGCTCTCTGAATCAAAATCCGCGCGTAACACAGAGCCAAATACCGCCATTTCGCGAATCTTCCAGCGCCGGCAGAATTCGGCAATCGCTTCCATTGGAAGTATTTCTGCCAAATTTTTCATCTCACAACCTCCGCTACCCTTCACCTGTGTAGGTCGCCCTAACGGCCGGCGCCTCGCCTACGCCGCGCAGCACTATGCACCCGCCGATGACCTACACCCACCCCCAATTATATCACAAAAATTCCTCGCCGGTTTACTCCGCCGGCTCCTCCGCCGGCGCGGCCACATCACTGCGCGGCAGGACAAAGGTGAACTTGGCCCCCTTGCCCGGCGCCGAGCTGACCCAGATGCGCCCACCCAGGCCCTCCACAATCTGCTTGACGATGGATAGGCCCAGGCCGGTGCCGTGCGGCGCGATCTGCTTGGCCTCCTCCGTGCGGTAAAACTCCTGGAAAATCTTCTCCTGATCCTCCGGCGCGATGCCGATGCCGCTGTCCCGCACCGCGCCGATGATGGAGGTGGGGCGGTGGGAGAGGGTGACCTCGATATAGCCGCCGGCCGGCGTGTACTTGATGGCATTGCTGATCAGGTTCATCCAGACATGCTGGATCTGCTCCTTGTCCGCCAGGATCGGGGGCACGTCCGGCTCGATCTCCACCTGCAGGCGGAGGCGCTTCTCCTCGGCCGCCGGCCGCATCAGCTCCACCACCTTCTGGAGCACCTCCGCCACGTTCACCTGCTCCCGCTTCTCGACATGCTCCTGGATGCGGCTCAGGATGAGCAGGTCGTTGATGCGGTCCAGCAGTTCCAGCGCCCGCTGTTCGACGCGGGTGAGGATCTCCTCCTGTTTCTCCGCCGGCACATAGCCGCTCAGGATCAGCCGGACGTAGCTCTGTACGGCGGCAACCGGTGCCCGCAGTTCGTGGGCGGCCACCCGCACGAAGCGCTTGCGCGCCTCGTCTATCTCCTGGAGCCGGCGGTTCAGGTTGCTCAGCTCCTCGGCGCGGCGTTCCAGCTCCACGTTCAGCCGCACCAGCTCCAGATCCCGCGCCCGCAGGCGGGCCGAGATGCTGGTGGCCATCCAGGCGGAGAAGAACAGCGTCGCCAGGAAGGCACTGCCCGTGGATAACAGCGTCGTCCACCTGGCATAATAGCCAGGACATGCCAGCCCGCTCAGATAAATATGGGGGATGATGCCGAAGAATTCCAGCAGGACCATGGCGCCGTAGAAAACCGTCGCCACGGCCACGTAGGCGTAGGCGCTCTGCGGCGAGAGGAGGATGCTGGCGATGATGATGTGCAGCACGTAGAAGGCCCAGAAGGGGGTATCAATGCCGCCGGCGAAGTGGAGGAGCACGGTCAGACAGAGGAGGTCCAGCACCACCTGGAAGTGGATGAAGCGGCGGGCATAAAGGGCGCGCCGCGCCTCGTCGCGGATGCCGGCCAGCCGGCGGGCGATGAGGTGAAAGCCCAGGTTATAAGCGGCGATGAAGCCCGTGGTGGCAATCAGCGCGCCCAACGGCAGCGCGCCGGGCACAATCCGGTCAGCCGCCGCGATGGCCGCCAGCGTACCGACCACCGCCAGCCAGCGCAGGCGGATCAACCAGGCCAGGCGCTCCGCCACCTCCGCCTCGATGGGGGAGCGGAGGCCGGCGACCGCCTTGGCGGGCATATGGGGAGCCATGTCCTGCGGTCGTTCGCCCTGTGTCATATCATCTCACCCCTTGCTGTGCTGGCGGTGCCGCCGGCGGGCAGTGCGGTATCACGGCAGTTCGAAGGTGTCCGAAATCGCCTCCAGTGCGGATTCGGTGTCCTGGCGATTGATGACGCAGGAGACGGTGGAGATGGATGTGCTGATGGCGAAGATATTGATGCCGCGCTGGGCCAGGGCGGAGAACATGGCGCCGGCGATGCCAGGCCGCTCCCGGAAATCGGGGCCGAAGATGGAGATCAGGCTGACCTCGCGAATGAGGTCCACATGGCGCGCCTGGAGCATCTGGGCGGCGCCCTGCACCAGCTCGAAGGCGAGATCTGCCCGGTCGCGGTCCACGCACACCACGATATGGTCCTGGCTGGCCAGGTCAATGCACTGCACGATGAACTGGGCGCTGATGCCGTTCTGGCCCAGCGCGGTCAGCACAGCGGCCGCCACGCCGGGGCGGTCCGCAATGCCGGAGACGCGCACTG
The DNA here is from genome assembly GCA_014360855.1 of Anaerolineae bacterium. NCBI lineage: Bacteria > Bacillati > Chloroflexota > Anaerolineae > Anaerolineae bacterium. The sequence goes on along the minus strand of JACIWP010000130.1, from coordinate 4,675 downwards.
CCGCCAGTTGAGTGTTCTGGATAATGCCGCCGATCTTCGTCTTGGCCATACGCCGCCCTCCTGTGGAAACTGCCGGCCGCCGCCGGCGGCCTAGCCTTTACACAATGCGCGCACCTTCTCTGCCAGATCCTCCAACCGGACGGGCTTCACCAGCCAGCCCTGGATCTGCTGGAGCGAGCTGGCGGGGAGCATCTCGGCGACCTGGGATGGGCTGAGCGAGGAGATGACGAGGATGGGAGTGTCCCGAAGGTCCGGAAGCCGGCGAATCTGTGCCACCATGTCCATACCATCCAGGGTGTAGGTCATCATGACATCCAGCAGGATGACGTCGGGACGCTCCTGCTGGAGGATGGACATGGCCTGCGCCCGACTGCTGGCGGTCAAGGTCTCGATGCCGTGATGCGTCAGCACCAGGCGGGTGATCTCCAGAAAATCGGGGTCATCGTCGACAAGCAGAACCCGCGTCATTGCTCCTCGCTCCCCATCCCTGCGCGCCAAGCGGAGAAATTACTACTTTCGATGTGTACAATATTTCCCAACGATTGTCAACAGCTTGTCCGGCTGGACCGGTTTGGTGAGCCAGGCCTCGACCGGCACATATTCATCGGTGGGGAAGAGGCCGGCCTTGTCGGTGTCCATGATGGACGTCACCATGATGACCTTACAGCCCTTCAAGTCGGGGTTCTCGTGAATCTCATGGCTGATGTGCAGGCCCTCCAGCACCGTGTCCATCATGATGTCCAGCAGGACAATATCGGGCGGAGACTGGCGCAGTTTCTCGAGCGCCTGCGGCCCGCTCTGCGCCAGGTCCACCTGGTAGCCCTCTTTCTCCAGCACCATGCGGGTGATCTCCAGGAAATCAGGGTCGTCGTCTACTACCAGTACCTTGCACATGGTCATCCCTCCTTGCAATGTTGCGATACGAACGGCGATCGAAGTACCAAGGGCCGGCGCTGGGACAGCGAGGCGAAGGCCTCACCCGCGTTTGGCCAGGAGCCGGCGCACCTCTGCCACCAATCGGTCGGGCGCGATGGGCTTCGCCAGAAAGGCGTCGGCCGCCGGCGATGCGTCCATCGGGAACATGCCGGCGTAGGGCGAATCGGCGATGGAAGAGACCATCACCACCGGAATGCCGGCGAGCGATTTATCGGCACGCATCTCCTCGGCGGCATGCAGGCCATCCCAGATATCCCGCATCATCACATCCAGCAGTACCAGGTCGGGCCGGCTGAGGTGCATCTGCGCCAGCGCCTGTTCGCCGCTGGCGGCGGAGCTGACCTGATAGCCGGCGTGCGTCAGCACAGTGCGGCAGAATTCGACGAAGTCCGGATCATCGTCCACCACCAGGATATGGCCGGGGCGTGCCGGCGGGAGCCGCCAATCCGCCGGCGAGCGGACGGTCTCCAACACCTGCAGGACGGTGGTGCGGAGGATGCCGCTCTGCTGGCCAAGCGTATGCAGGAGGAAATGGGTCAGGGCACGCGGCCCGTCAAAGGCGGCTTCGACGAGCAGGTTCCATTCGCCGGCGATGAGGTACAGCGCGATGATGGCGCTCTCGCGACGCAGGGCGCCGGCGAGGCGCGACACTGCCTGCGGCTCGCACTGCACGCCGATAAAGACGTGGTGAGGATAGCCGGCGCGGGGCAGATCGAGCGCCACAGCCAGCCGTATCCAGCCCTCATCCAGCAGGCGGTCCAGCCGTTTGCGGATGGTGCCCTCGGCGACCCCCAGCCGGCGGGCGATCTCCACGTTGGCAATGCGCCCGTTTTCCTGCAGGATGCGGATGATGTCCCGGTCCAGTTCGTCCAGTTGTGCGGGCATAGGGTTCTCCATACCTGCGCGCCTATCTATATGATACCATATTTTGCGAAAAATGTCAATAGGAAAATAAAAAATTACGAAATTCGCAATCACAAGCGCTGTACGATCCCAGGGCCCGATAACTGTCCGGCGTGCATGCTTCCGAAACTGCCCGGCAGATGGAAATCACCACAGCGGTGGAGCAGGGCCTGCGCAGGCCGTTTGGAAGAATTCGCCCCTCGCGCTATAATAGCAGGAAAACTTGTGCACGAAGGAACAGGCCTATGATGAAGACCCATACTTGCGGGGAACTGCGGCGTTCGCATGTGGGACAGACGGTGACCCTCGCCGGCTGGGTGCACCGCCGGCGCGACCACGGCGGGCTTATCTTCATTGACCTGCGCGACCGCTGGGGCATCACCCAGGTGGTCTTCGACTCCTCCGCCTATCCGGAGGCCCACCAGGTGGCCGCCCGCTTCCGCAACGAGTACGTGGTCCAGATCACGGGCCAGGTGCGCGCCCGGCCGGCCGGCCTGGAAAACCCCAAAATGGCCACCGGCGATATCGAGGTGCTGGCCCAGCAGGCCGTCATCCTGAACGAGGCCAAGACCCCGCCCTTCTACATCAACGAAGACGTGGATGTGGACGAAACCCTGCGCCTGCGCTACCGCTACCTGGACCTGCGCCGGGAGCGCATGCAGAGGAACATGGTCCTGCGCCATCGCGTGGTCAAGTTCATGCGCGACTATCTGGACGCCCGCGGCTTCATCGAGATCGAGACGCCCATCCTCATCAAGAGCACGCCCGAGGGGGCACGCGACTACCTGGTGCCCAGCCGGCTCCACAAAGGGCGCTTCTATGCCCTGCCGCAGTCCCCTCAACAGTTGAAGCAGTTGCTCATGGTCGCCGGCATCGAGCGCTATTTCCAGATCGCTCGCTGTTTCCGCGACGAGGACCAGCGCGCCGACCGCCAGCCGGAGTTCACCCAGCTTGACCTGGAGATGTCCTTCGTGGACCAGGAGGATATCCTCCAGCTCATCGAGGGCCTCTTCATCAGCCTGGTGGAGGCCATGCGCCGGCCCTTTGAAGAGGGAGGCATGGGCCTGACCAAGACCATCCAGCAGATCCCCTTCCCGCGCCTCTCCTATGAAGAGGCCCTGAACCGCTACGGCACGGATAAGCCCGACCTGCGCTTCGGCATGGAAATCATTGATTTCAGCGACATCGTCGCCGGCTCCGGCTTCAGCGTCTTCGCCGGCGCGCTGGCCAAGGGCGGCAAGGTCAAGGGACTGTGCGTGCCGGGCGCCGGCGGTTATACCCGCAAGCAGTTGGATGAGCTGGCGCAGTACGCCCAGCGCCTGGGTGCCAAGGGGCTGATCTGGATGATCCCCGATGCGGAGGGGGTGCGCTCGCCGGCCGCCAAGTTCCTGACGCCCGAGGAAATTCGCGGCATCATCCAGCGCGCCGGCGCCGGCCCGGAGGACCTCATCCTGCTGGTGGCGGATCGGCCGGAGGTCGTCGCCGAAGTGTTGGGCGAACTGCGGGTGGAGATGGGCCGGCGGCTCGGCCTGATGGATGACAACGTGCTGGCCTTCTGCTGGATCGTGGACTTCCCCCTGCTGGAGTGGAGCGAGGAGGAACAGCGCTACACCGCCAAACATCATCCCTTTACCTCGGCGCGCGATGAGGATTGGGACCTGCTGGAGACCAACCCAGCGGCGGTGCGCGCCAAGGCCTATGACATTGTGCTGAACGGGTACGAGGTCGGCGGAGGAAGCATCCGCATCCACCGCCGCGACCTGCAGAACCGCTTGTTCCGCGTGCTGGGCCTCTCCGACGAGGAGATCCAGGCGCAGTTCGGCCATATGCTGGAGGCATTCGAGTACGGCGCGCCGCCCCACGGCGGCATCGCCCCCGGCATTGACCGCATCGTCATGCTGTTGGCCGGCGAACCCAACATCCGCGAGGTCATCGCCTTCCCCAAGACCCAGTCGGCCGTGGACCTGATGACCGGAGCGCCTTCGCCGGTATCCCCCAAACAGCTCCAGGAACTGCACATCCGCATTGTCGAAGAGTAAGCCAGCACCGCCGGCGGGGAGGGAAACCCTCCCCGCCGCTTCGCGCCGAGAGCTTTTATCTTAAAATCCTCCCACAGCCCTATGCAGGGCGCACAAATCCTGTATAATGTAAGCGTGTACCATCGAGGACATGGTGCTCTGCCATTCCACTCGCAAGGAGGCTGTCAGGTGGATATGCGCGCCCGCTGGGTTTCCGCTCTGCTGATGGCATTACTGCTGTTCGCCGCCGGCGCCCTGCCGGCCCTGGCCCAGGAACCGGTGCATATCGTCCAAGCCGGCGAGACGCTGAGCAGTATCGCCGCGCGCTACGGCGTCAGCGCCCAGGCCCTGGCGCAGGCCAACCAGCTCACCAACCGCGACTGGATCTATGTCGGACAGCGCCTGCGCATCCCCTCACAGGGCACCAGCGCCTCGGCCGGCGAGCCTGCCGGCTATCACGTGGTGAGCTACGGCGAGAGCCTCACCGCGATCGCCTGGAAGTACGGCGTGAGCGTGGAAGACCTGGTGCGGGCCAACGGCCTGCCGAACCCCAACTTTGTGTTCGCCGGCCAACGGCTGGTGATCCCCTCCGGCAGTGCCCAAACGGCCAGCGCCGCCTCCACCGCCAGCGCCGGCAGTGACACCTTCCACATCGTGCAGGCCGGGCAGACGCTGACCAGCATCGCGGCGAGCTACGGCGTATCGATCAGCGCCATCATGCAGGCCAACGGCCTGCGCAATCAAAACTTTATCTATGTGGGGCAAAGGCTCCGCATCCCGTCCCCGGGCTCTGCGCCGGCCTCATCCTCCGCGATTCC
>JACIWP010000129.1 GCA_014360855.1 Anaerolineae bacterium | reverse complement strand
ATCATGGTATGTTAGTGTCACGACGCCCTCTCTGCTCTATGGTTGGTTTCGCAACTACCAAATAGCAGGAGGACGTCGTACTGTCAAAAGTGGGTAAGACCCAGCCTGGAAGGGGCTGGCGCGGCGCCGGCATGCCCGGCTGTGACGGTGGAATGTCAAGGAGGGAGGCATATGGCTTTGCTCTGTGTGGACGTCGGCAATACCAACATCGTGCTGGGGGTGTATGAAGGGCCAGCACTGACCGCGCATTGGCGCATCATGACGGACCATCACCGCATGCCCGACGAATACGGTCTGCTCCTGCTCCAGATGCTGGGCCTGGCCGGCAAACGGCCGGCGGACATCGAGGGCATCTGTATGTGCAGTGTGGTCCCGCCGCTGACCGGCATCTTCGGCGAGATGTTCGAGCGCTATTTCCAGCGAGCGCCGCTGGTGGTCTCCGCCGGCGTGCGCACGGGCGTGCGCATCCGCGTCGATAATCCGCGCGAGGTGGGGGCGGACCGCATTGTCAACGCCGCGGCCGGCTTCCGCAAGTACGGCGGGCCGGCGTGCATCGTGGATTTCGGCACGGCCACCACGTTCGACGCAATCTCGGAGGAGGGGGATTACCTGGGCGGCGCTATTGCGCCCGGGCTGGAGACCGCCCTGGAGGCGCTGGTCATGCGCACCGCCCAGCTCCCGCGCATTGACCTCTCCCAGCCCCCCAAGATCATCGGCACCAACACGGTGGAGAGCATGCGCTCCGGCGTCTTTATGGGCTACATTGGCCTGGTAGAGGGGATGGTGGAGCGTTTCCGGCAGGAATTGGGGCCGGCCATGCGCACCATCGCGACCGGCGGCCTGGCCTCCCGGCTGGCGGCGGCCACCAGGGTCTTCGATGCGGTTGATCCCTGGCTGACGCTGGACGGCCTGCGCTTCATCTGGGAGCTGAATCAGAAAGAAGCGGCCCGAAAGTGAGGGAAAGGATGAACCTGCAGGGCAAACGCATTGTGCTGGGCGTGAGCGGAGGGATTGCGGCTTATAAGGCGGCGGACCTAGCCAGCCGGCTGGTCAAGGCCGGCGCCCAGGTGGATGTCATCATGACGCCGGCGGCGGTGGAGTTCGTGGCTCCCTTGACCTTCCAAGCCCTGACCGGCCGGCCGGTGCTGGTGGAGATGTTCGCCCTGCGCGAGGATGCCGCCATCAGCCATGTGGCGCTGGGACAGGCGGCCGATTTGATGATTATCGCGCCGGCAACCGCCAACACCATCGCCAAGCTGGCGCACGGCATTGCGGATAACCTCCTGACCACCACCGCGCTGGCGGCGCGCTGTCCCATCCTGCTGGCGCCGGCCATGGAAACGCATATGTGGCAGAATCCTGCCACCCAGGCCAATATGGCGCTCCTGCGGGAGCGCGGCATGTATGTCATCGGGCCGGCGGAGGGCCGGCTGGCCTCCGGCGGATATGGGCCGGGCCGCATGGTCGAGCCGGCCGAGATCCTCGACGAGGCGCGGCGCATCATCGGACTGCAGGGCGACCTGGCCGGCCGGCGTCTGCTGGTCACGGCCGGCGGCACGCGCGAGGCCCTGGACCCGGTGCGCTTCATCGGCAACCGTTCCACGGGCAAAATGGGCTATGCCCTGGCGACGGCGGCGCGCGACCGCGGCGGCCAGGTGGTGCTGGTGAGCGGCCCCACGTGGCTGGAGTGCCCCCGGGGCGTGGAGCGGGTGATGGTTGAATCGGCGCAGGAGATGTACGAGGCGGTGATGCGGTGGGCGCCGCAGTGCGACGCGCTGGTGATGTCGGCGGCTGTGGCGGACTATCGGCCCAAGGTGCGCCAGGAGCAGAAGATCAAGAAGACCGCCGGCGAGCTGGTGCTGGAGCTGGAGCGCACGCCGGACATCCTGGGGGAGGTGGCGCGCCGGCGGGCGGAATGGGGCGCGCCGGCGGTGCTGGTCGGTTTTGCCGCTGAGACCCAACAGGTGGAGGAATATGCCCGCGAGAAGCTCCTGCGCAAGGGGCTGGATCTCATTGTCGCTAACGATGTCACTGCGCCGGACAGCGGCTTTGGCACCGATACCAACCGCGTCATCCTGATCAGCGCCGCCGGCAGTCAGGCTCTGCCGCTGATGACCAAGGAGGAGGTGGCGCACCGCATCTGGGATTTTGTGCGCGATCAACTGCGGGCTTCCGCCCCAAGGAGGGAATGAGATGGCCAGATCGGCGCCCTTTGGCATTACGGCGGTGCCGGGCATCGAGGTGGGACATGCCACGGACCTGGTGGGCATCACCGGCTGTACCGTGGTGCTGTGCCGCGCCGGCGCCGTGGGAGGGGTGGACGTGCGGGGTTCCGCCCCCGGCACCCGCGAGACCGATTTACTGCGCGCCGAGAATCTGGTGGAGAAGGTGCATGCGGTGGTCCTGACCGGCGGCAGTGCCTTCGGCTTGGACGCCGCCTGTGGGGTGATGCGCTATCTGGAGGAGCAGGGCATCGGGTATGAGACGGGGGTAGCGCGGGTGCCCATTGTGCCGGCGGCTGTGCTCTATGACCTGGCCATCGGCGACCCGAAGGCGCGCCCCGACGCGGCCATGGGCTATGCCGCGGCGCAGGCCGCCTCCTCGGACGAAACACGCGAGGGGAATGTCGGCGCCGGCGCCGGCGCCACGGTCGGCAAGCTGTTCGGCATGGGGCGCGCCATGAAGGGGGGCTTAGGGCTGGGGTTGGCCCGCGCCGGCGGCATCCTGGTGGGCGCCATCGTGGCCGTGAACCCGCTGGGAGATGTGGTGGACCCGGACACGGGAGAGGTCATCGCCGGCCTGCGCTCCCCCTCGGGCGATAGGCTGGCCAGCTCCATGGAGGCCATGAAGGGGCTGACCGGTCGGGTGGCCATGGGCTTCGCCGGCAACACCGTCATCGGCGTCGTGGCGACCAATGCCGCCCTGACCAAGGCGCAGGCCAATAAGGTCGCCCAGATGGCCCAGGACGGTGTTGCCCGGAGCGTACGGCCGGCGCACACCATGTTCGACGGGGACACGATCTTCGCCCTTTCCGCCGGCCGGAAAAGGGCGCCGGTCACCCTGGTAGGAGCGTTGGCGGCGGAGGCCGTGGCGCAGGCGATCGTGCGCGGGGTGCTCGCCGCCGAAGGGCTGGGGGGCCTGCCGGCGGCGAGCGACCTGGGGCAGGGCGCTACTCGCCGATGACCTTGACCACCACCCGTTTGCGGCGCTGGCCGTCGAACTCGGCGTAATACACCTGCTGCCAGGGACCCAGGTCCAGCCGGCCGTTGGTGATGGGCAGGATGACCTCGTGGTGGATGAGCAGGCTCTTGAGGTGGGCGTCGCCGTTGTCCTCGCCGGTCTGGTGGTGGCGGTAGTCGGGGCGGTAAGGCGCCAGCCTCTCCAGCCATTCATCAATGTCGCGGATGAGGCCGCTCTCGGCGTCATTGACGTAGACGCCGGCGGTAATGTGCATCGCCGAGACCAGCACCAGCCCCTCCTGCACACCGCTCTCCGCCACGATGCGTTCCACCTGCGGCGTGATGTTGATGTATTCTCGGCGCTGGCGGGTGTGGAACCAGAGATACTCGGTATGGGATTTCACGGCGCCTCCTCATCAGTTTTGTGCTCTACCAAGCGACGCCCATATTCTATTGGAGAAGCGGCGGCTGTCAATTGCGATTTGATGGAGGTGTTGAGGCTGGGGAAGCTGGAGCGTCGGTTGAATCGGCCGCCGGCCGGCCCAGCATCCCCTCTCCGCACAGCTCCACTAACTCCACGTCCAGCAGACGGTTGTGCAGGTCTTCGTCGCTGGCCATCCAGACGCGGATATAGTTGTCGGTCAGGCCGCTCCACAGGCCGTTCTCCGGGTCGCGGTTCTCCCACAGCACGGACATGACCCGGCCAAGGAAACGCCGGCGGAAGGCTTGGGACGATGCTTCCCCGACGGCGATCACGGCGTCACTGCGCGCCGCGCTGACATCCGCCGGCACCTGCCCGGGGAACGAAGCCGCCGGCGTGCCCGGCCGCGGCGAATAGCGGAACACGTGGATGCGGGCGAACCCCATGCGTTCCACGAACGCCAGGCTCTGGGCGAATTCCTCGTCCGTCTCGCCGGGGAAGCCGACCATGACGTCCGTGGTGATAGCCACGTCCGGGATGCGCTCCCGCGCCATCTCTACCAGGCGGGCGAATTCGGCAGTGCTGTAGCGCCGGCCCATGTGCCGCAGGGTGGCATCACAGCCGGACTGCAGGGGCAGATGCAGATGCCGGCACAGCCGTGGGTCCCGCCACAGGTCGAAGAAACGCTCCTCCAGATGCCACGGCTCGATAGAAGAGAGGCGCAGGCGGGCGATATCCACCTCGTTCAGAATGCCGCGCACCAGGTCCACCAGGCTCAGCCCTAAGTCGCGCCCATATGCGCCCACGTGCACGCCGGTGAGGACAATCTCCTGCACCCCCTCGCCGGCCAGGGCGCGCACCTCCTGCAGGATATCTTCCAGGGGCCGACTGCGCTCCGGGCCGCGCGCCAGCCGCACCACGCAGTACGTACAGCGGTTGTTACAGCCATCCTGCACTTTCACGAAGGCGCGCGTGCGCCGGCGCGCCGGCGGGCGGGCCGGCCGGGTGGGCTCTGCCGGCAGTCCCAACGCGGCGACGATGTCCTCCTTGGCGGCCGCATGCCCGATGACCTCGACGCCCTCGATGGCCGCCAGCTCCGCCGGCCACAACTGGGCATAACATCCCACCACCGCCAGGCGGGCGCGCGGGTTGGCGCGGCGCATGCCCCGCAGTGCCTGACGTGTCTTGCGGGCCGCGATATGCGTGACCGCGCAGCTGTTCAGCACGCAGACATCGGCCTCGGCGGGGCTGTCTACCACCAGATGGCCGGCGTCCTGCAACTGGCGCGCCATGCGCTCCAGCTCGCTCTGGTTCAATTTGCACCCGAGGCTTTCCAGATATACCTTGGTCATACGATATAGTATATCCGGGTCGCCGTGATTCGCCAAAGCCCTGGCACCCTGACGTCCTTTCCGCGCCGGCCCTCTCCCTGCGCGCGGGGAGGCCGGCCGGCGTCTGATTGGCGCCAGGTCGGGATTGACGCATCCGTATAATTGTGCTATGATGGGCGGTGTGACAGGGAAATCCTACCATCGCACATACCGGCAGGCGAGTGAGGAAAGGAGTCCTTCATGATGACCCGGTCTCGCACTGAGCTGATGGTGAGCCGCCTGCGTGATCTGCAGGCCAGCAGTCCCGACATTGAAGCATCCGCGGTGGTGAGCGTGGATGGTCTCATCATGGCTTCGGCCCTGCCGGCGGACGTCGAGGAGGACCGCGTCTCCGCTATGTCCGCCGCCATGCTCTCCCTGGGCGAGCGCATCGCCTCCGAGCTGGGCCGCGGCGCGCTGGAGCAAGTTTACATCCGCGGCGCCAACGGGTATGTCTTCCTGTCCGCAGTGGGGGAAGAGGCGGTGCTGACCGTGCTGGCGCGCAAGGATGCCAAGCTTGGGTTGGTCTTCCTGGACATGCGCCGCGCCGCCGAGGACCTGAGCAAGCTGGTCTGAGGGGCCGGCGTGACTCATACAACCGCACTTCGACAAACGCCTGCCAAGGGCGTTTTGTCCCTTTCGAACGAGATGTCAAACCCGGAGAGCTTTGTCTCTCCGAGTTTTTATGTATGGGGGAAGAGATGGTAGTTCGACCGAAGGACTGGAAGGCGCCGGCGGCAGTGGCCGGCGGGGGAGTCAGCGCATGACCAAGTACATCTTCTGCACCGGCGGCGTGGTCTCGTCCGTGGGCAAGGGCATCACCGTCGCTTCCATCGGCCGCATCCTGAAAAGCCGCGGCTTCTCTGTCTCCGTCCAGAAACTGGACCCCTACATCAACGTGGACCCGGGCACCATGTCGCCCTATCAGCACGGCGAGGTGTTCGTCACCGAGGACGGCGCGGAAACCGACCTGGACCTGGGCCACTATGAGCGGTTCATTGACGAGAACCTGTCCCGTTCCTCCAATGTGACCACCGGTCAGATTTACGCGGAGGTGATCGCCAAGGAGCGGCGCGGCGATTTCCTGGGCGGCACCATCCAGGTCATCCCGCACATCACCAATCAGATCAAATGGAGTATTGGGCGGGTCACCCGGGAGTTTCAGCCCGACGTCCAGATCGTCGAAGTGGGCGGCACGGTGGGTGACATCGAAGGTCTGCCCTTCCTGGAGGCCATCCGCCAGATGCGCAAGGATGTGGGGCGGGAAAACACCCTCTATGTGCATGTCACATTTTTGCCCTATATCGGCGCCACCGGCGAACTGAAGACCAAACCGACCCAGCACAGCGTGCGCGAACTGCGCAGTATCGGCATCCAGCCGGATATCATCGTGGCGCGCTCGGATTACCCGGTGGACGACGGCCTGCGGGAGAAGATCGCCCTGTTCTGTGACGTAGAGCCGGAGGCGGTCATCCCCCTGCTGACGGCGGAGACCGTTTATGAGGTGCCGGTCCTGTTGGAAGAGCTGGGCATGGGGGATCTGCTGGTGAAGAAGCTGGGCCTGCCGGCGCGCGAGGCGGATTTGAGCGCCTGGCGCGCGCTGGTGGAGGAGATCAAGCGCCCCAAGCCGCCGATCGAGGTCGGCCTGGTGGGGAAATATGTCCAGCTCCAAGACGCCTACATCAGCGTGCGGGAGGCGCTCAGGCATGCCGGCGTCGCTCTCAACCGCGACGTCCAGATCCGCTGGATCGATTCGGAGCAGTTAGAGCGCCGGCGCGATCTGAGCGTGCTGGAGGGGCTGGACGGCATCGTGGTGCCCGGCGGCTTCGGCTACCGCGGCATCGAGGGGAAAATTATAGCCGCTCGCTACGCGCGCGAGCATAAAATCCCCTATCTCGGCCTGTGCCTGGGCATGCAGGTCATGGTTATCGAGCTGGCGCGCCACATCGTCGGCAATGATCTGCCCAACAGCACTGAGTTCGACGTCTCCACCCCGTACCCGGTCATTGACTTGATGGCGGACCAGCGCGATCTGGCCGAGATGGGCGGCACCATGCGCCTGGGGGTGTATCCCTGTTACCTCAAGCCCGGCACGAAAGCGGCGGAGGCCTACGGCAATGTGGAAGTCGTCATGGAGCGCCACCGCCACCGCTTTGAGCTGAACAACGCTTTCCGCGATATGCTCAGCAAGGGCGGCATGGTCTTTTCGGGCGTGTCCCCGGGGGATAAGCTGGTGGAGATTGCCGAGCTGGCAGATCACCCCTGGATGGTGGGCAGTCAGTTCCATCCGGAGTTCAAATCGCGCCCCAACCGCCCACACCCGCTGTTCGTAGGGTTCATCCGGGCGGCGATCCGCTATCGGGAACAGCGTTTGGGGCAGGCGGAAGCGGCGCCGGCCGCTTCCCAGCCGGCCTCCTGATCCCCCTTTACAAAAACAGGTGACAGTCACCGTGAAGGTGACTGTCACCTGCTTGCTATCCATAAAACCCGGGCCCGTAGAGCATCATCGTCAGTAGGGCGTCGGTGAGCACGAAGACGAGAAAGCCGGCGAAGAGCCGCGGCGGCTGTGCCCGACGGAGGTACTGACGCAGTGCCAGCAGGGCCAGCGCCAGGATCAGCGCCGGCAGTCCGAAGTCCAGCGTCCAGCGCAGGCCCTCTGGCAGGAGCTCCCGGAAGGGCGGGAAAGACAGCAGGGCGGAGAATATCAGTAGTTTGCCGGCATAGTACAGCAGGCCGGCCACCACCAGGACAATGCGCGGCCCAGGCGCGGACAGTTCCTCCTGACTGCCGAAAATATGATATCCCACCACCACTGCCAGCGGAAAGACCAGGATGACCATCAGGAAAGGCAAGAAAGTGGTCAGGCCGGCCAGCATCCCCCAGCCGAAGGCCACCGCTCCCAGCAGGATGTCATCCTGGTTCGGCCGGCGGATGGCTTCCTTCAGCGCCGGCGCCGTGGTGGCAATATACACGTCATAGCGGCCTTGGCCGCGCGTGTCCGGCCACGCCAGGTACAGATGGCCGGCCTCATCCCTGGCCGGCGAGGGATTCCAGGAGAGGTTCCCCGTGCGCGCTACCTGCTGATAGGCCAGCAGTTCGCCGTCGGCCAGGATGGCTATGCCGGGCTGGAGCTCATCCTTTAGGCGGTATTCCGTCATCACACTGCAGAACACGAGCTGAAGCTCCGCCGGCAGGCTCAGCGGCACGGGATAGGCCACGAACCGGCTCCCGCCCAGCTCTGGGGAGAGGGGAACTACCGTGGATAGGTCGGGGAACGCCGCTTCTGCCGGCATGCCGCCAGGGCCAATGATCCCCGCTTCCCGCCATGGGCCAAGCTGGGCGCTC
>JACIWP010000128.1 GCA_014360855.1 Anaerolineae bacterium | reverse complement strand
GATGCCTTTCGGCGCTACTGGGAGGCGGAGCACATCCCGTTCCCCGGCCTGGCCGACCCGACCCATCGCGTGGCGAAGCTGTACCGCCAGCAGATCAAGCTGACCGGCCTTGGCCGGATGCCGGCGACCCTGTTGGTGGACAAACAGGGCAGGATCCGCTTTCAGCATTTCGGCGATTCCATGAAGGACATCCCGCCGAACGAACAGATCCTCGCCCTGTTGGAGGCGCTGAACGCCGAAGCCTCAGCGGAGAAGAAAGGGGACGCCCCGGGGCAATGACCGGTACGGGCAGAGAAGAGATACTCCAGTTCTTGGCCCGGCACCCCTATTTCGCCGGCCTGGACGAACGGGCACGCCAGCGGGTGGCGGACTGCATCGTCGTGCGGCGCTACGCCCGCGACAGCATGATCGTCATGCAGGGGGACCCGCCGGCGGCCGTGTACTTCATCGCGCACGGCCAGGTGCGCATCTCGCGCTTTTCCCCCGACGGCCGGGAGCAGGCCCTGATGGACCTCTTCCCCGGCCATGTGTTCAATCTGGTAGCGGTGATAGACGGCCGGCCTACCCCCTCCACCGCCATCGCCCGCACGAGCGTGATCCTCTATGTGCTCCATCGGGAGGATTTCTGGCACCTTCTGCGAGCCTACCCGCCCCTGACGGAGGCGGTGCTGGTAGATTTCGCGGCGCGCCTGCGCCGCTTCACCGCGCTGGTCGAAGACCTCTCCTTGCGCACGGTGGCGGAGCGCCTGGCGCGCCTGCTACTGGAGATGGCCGGCGAGCCCCAGGGGCCGGCACCACGCTTTACCCAACAGGAGCTGGCCAGCCGGCTGGGCACCGTGCGGGAGGTCGTCAGCCGCACCCTGAAGCGCTTCGAGGAACAGGGGCTGATACGGGTCGAGCGGCACCGCATCATCATCCTCGACCCCGAGGGACTGGAACGGATCGCCTGCGCGATGTGACCAAAGTCACAGCATTTCTCATGAAGCAAAGGTACAATATTCACCAAAGAGTGACACAGGGATGCCCATGAACCGGGTGCCGATCGTATTACCAGTCGTTGACGAGAATATTTGCACGGGCTGTGGGGAGTGTGTGGAGCGCTGTCCGTCGCATGCGGTGAGCATTGTGGAAGGGCGCGTGCACTTCAGCGCCGGCGAGCAGTGCACCTACTGCGGCGTGTGCGAGAACGTCTGCCCGGAGGGAGCGGTTTCGCTGTACTTCGAGGTAGTCATCGCGCCGGCGGCCCGCGGCCGGGAATCCATGCAGACTATCACTGAGGAGCCATAACGTTATGGAACATATACACGCCCGCACGAAGCGGCAGATTGTGCGCATTGACGAAAGCCTGTGTAACGGCTGTGGACTGTGCGTCACCCCCTGCGCCGAGGGCGCCATTGAGCTGGTGAACGGGAAGGCGCGCGTGGTGCGGGAGGAGCTGTGCGACGGCGCCGGCTTCTGCCTTTCGGTGTGCCCGACCGGCGCGCTGTCCATCGAGGTGCGCGAGGCGCCGGCCTTCGACGAGGAGGCCGCGCATCAGCGCATGGAGGAGCGCGGGAGGGTATATATCGCTCAGCGCTGTTTCATTTGTGGGGCCAGCGAGGAGACACAGGCGCTTCTGCCGGTGCGCAAGGCCGGCCAGAGCCTGTGGGTGTGCACACACTGCCTGCCCATCCTGATTCACGGATAAGGGCCGGCGGCCGGCGCGGTGCCGGGAAAGGAGCTTGTCATGGCGTTGTACAAGGGGTGTCCTGGGGCGAATATATTCAAGGACGTGAAGCCGGAATATATCGAGTGCCCCTACTGCCACGCGGAAATTGAAATCTGGTCCGACGAACTGCTGGCGCGCTGTCCCTCCTGCCGGCGAATCGTGGCGCGCGAGCGCGGGGCTTCCTGCATTGACTGGTGCAAATACGCGGAGCAGTGCATCGGCGCCCAGAAGTACCAACAGTTGGTCAAGGAGCGGCCGAATCCTACTGCGGATTCCATGCCGGCCAAGGGAGCGGCATGAGCCGGGTCCCCCTGTACGACCAGCTCAGCGCGGTATATGACCGCTTTGTGGATTGGCCGGCGCGTCTGGCCTTCGAACTGCCCTTTCTGGAAAAACTGCTGGCGGATGCCGGTGCGCGCCGGGTGCTGGATGCCGCCTGCGGCACCGGCCAGCACGCCATTGCCCTGGCGAAGGCCGGCTTTGACGTCGTCGGGGCCGACCTCAGCCAGCCCATGGTGGAGGCGGCGCGCCGCAACGCCGAACAGGCCGGCGTCCACGCCGAGTTTGTAGCCGCCGGCTTCGGCGAGCTGGCGGAAAAGACCGCCGGCCCCTTTGATGCCCTCCTTTGTCTGGGCAACTCCATCCCTCATGTGAACGACCTGGCCCATTTGACCGCTGTACTGCGCGACTTCCGGGCGGTCCTGCGGTCAGGCGGAATGCTTCTGCTCCAACAGCGCAACTTCGACATGGTGCTCCGCCGGCGCGAGCGCTTTTTGCCTCCACAGGTCCACACGGCGGGAGAGGACGAATGGCTCTTCTTCCGCTATTATGATTTTCTGGAGGACGGCCGCCTGCGCTTCAACATGGTGATGGTGCACCGCTCGCCGGCCGGCGATACCTGCCAGATGGAAAGCACCCTCCTCCTCCCCCTGACCAGCGACCAGCTCCTGCCGGCGTGTGCCGACGCCGGTTTCACTGACCTCGTGCTCTACGGCTCCATGAAGGGCGAGCCATTCGACCCCGAGCACAGCTCCGACCTGGTGCTGGTCGGGCGGGCCGGCGGGTGAGCCCCGTTACATCCTCCCCTTTCCCTTATGGTATAATGGGTTTGACGGTCACCCGCGACGTTTTCGAGATAACCATCTGGGGCTGGTATGAAACCGTTGGCGCGCCGGCGTATCGTGTATACGCTTCTCTTCCTATGCCTGGTGCTGGCCGGCTTCTGGCTGGTTGGGCACTTCCGGGCCGGGCCGGCCGCGCCGACTGCGACACCGATCGCCGCCGCCGCACCGACGCCGGCCGCTTCACCAACCCCCACACCATCGGCCGCCCCCACCCATACCCCTGCTCCTACCCTTACACCGACGCCCATCCCCAGCCCGACGGCCACGCCCACCCTCTCCACCATCGAGGCACTGCAGAGGGCGGAGATGCCGGCGCGGGACCCCATCGCCTTGGCACAGCGCTTCTCCCGGCCGGGCATCCTGATATCGCCGATCGCGCACGCGACCCCGCCGGCCTACCGTCTGGGGGATAGGGACACCTTCTGGATCACGGATGAGGATGCCGGCGCCCATTACGCCGTCACCGCCACCCTGCGCTATATCTCCGACCACCTCTACATGTGGGTGCAGGACGGCTTTGATGTACCGAAGGATGACCTGCGGCGCTCCGCGGAGCGCTTTGACCGCCAGATATATCCCACCAACCGGGGCTTCTTCGGCTCCGAATGGACGCCCGGCGTGGACAGCGACCCGCGCATCCATGTGTTTAATGGGGCGGTGCCTGGGGTGGCCGGCTATTTCTACAGCCCCAGCGAGTTCCCCCGCGCCGTCAACCCGTACAGCAACGAGCGCGAGATCTTCTTCATCAACCTGAACGCCCGCCGGCCGGGCACCGACGCCTACGACGCCACGCTGGCCCATGAGTTCCAGCACATGATCCAGTGGCATGTGGACCGTAACGAGGACGCATGGATGAACGAAGGGCTTTCGGTGCTGGCAGAGCACCTGAATGGCTTCGTCGTGCCGCATTATATTCGCGCCTATCTGGAGAGCACCGATACGCAGTTGACCGCCTGGGCCATAGGTGATGAATCCCCCTTCCCGCACTACGGCGCCGGCTTCCTCTTCCTGGAGTATGCGCTGGAGCGGCTGGGGCCGGAGGTCTTCCGGCGCATCGCCGGCTCGCCGGCCAACGGTTCGGCGGCCTTTGATGCGGTGCTGATGGAGCTGGGCCAGCCGGAACGCTTCGAAAGCCTCTTTGCCGACTGGGCGGTGGCCAATTATCTGGATTCCGCCGGCGGCACGGGTATGTACCAGTACCGCGAGCTGGCGCTGGACGCGCCGGCGCCGGCGGCCCAGCATCACGCCTACCCGGCGCAGGGGCACGGGTCGGTGCGCCCTTACGGCGTGGATTACATCCTGCTGGAAGGAGGGGCCGGCGAGGACCTGGAGCTGAGCTTCCGCGGCGTGCCGGAGACGCTCCTGGCTCCCCTTTCGGCGCACAGCGGCAGGTGGATGTGGTGGTCCAACCGCGGCGACGACAGCAGTTCCAGCCTCACGCGGGAGTTCGACCTGCGAAACGTGCAGTCGGCGACCCTGCAGGCCTGGCTGTGGTACGACATCGAGCCGGACTGGGACTATGCCTATGCGGAGGTTTCGGCCGACGGCGGCAGGAGCTGGCACATTTTGGCCGGCCGGCACAGCGTGACCACCAACCCCCACGGCAACAGCTTCGGGCCGGCCTATACCGGGACGAGCGGCGGGGGAACGATGCCCGTCTGGGTGGAGGAGGTGGTGGACTTGACGCCTTTCGCCGGCCGGGTTATCCTGCTCCGCTTTGAGATGACCACCGATGACTCCGTCAACCATCCCGGGTTGTTCCTGGACGATGTACGCATCCCGGAGATCGGCTATGCGGAGGACTTTGAAGGGGGAGATGGCGGTTGGGAGCCCCAGGGCTTCATCCGTACCGATAATGTGCTCCCCCAACGGTATCTGGTGCAGGTGATCACGTGGGGGGCGGATGAGGTGCCGGCGGTGGCGCGTCTGGAACTGGACGAGTCGCAGAGGGGCACGTTTCGCATCGAGGGTTTCGGCCGGCAGGTGCGCCGGGCGGTGCTCGCCGTCAGCGCGTTGGCGCCGGCGACCACCGAGCCGGCGCCGTACTGGTATGCCCTGACGCCGGCACAGTGAGGCGCCTATGCTGACGTGGGTGCGGGCCGGCGTATTTATCGCAGGTTCACTGGGGCTGACGGCCGGCATCAGCGCGCTGGCGTTGGCCACCGCACGCTGGCTTCGTCAATGGCGCCTGGACGTCAATCTGCTGGTGCATCCGGCCCAGTTGGCCGCCTACGGCATGCTGATCCTGCTGTGCCTGGGGTTGATGGGCATCAGCGGCCTGCCGCCGGCGCGCTTCGGCCTGCAGAGCACGGACTGGAAGCTGGACGTGGCGCTGGGAGTAAGCATCGGGCTGGCTCTGCCGGCGCCTCTCAACTGGCTGGTGCGGGCGGGCGTGCGGAAATGGGGGCCGGGGATATACTCGCCGGCGCTGATGCGCGCCATCCTGCCGCGCTCCCGCAGGGAATGGCTGTTCGTCCCCCTTGCGTTCTGCTTGACTGCATTGAGCGAAGAACTGCTCTTCCGCGCCATCTGGGTGGGGGGATTTTCCCGCTGGCTGCCGGCGGCAATACCGGTGCTGGTGGGATCAGCGATCTTCGGGATCACCCATCTGGCACAGGGCCGGCTGGGGATGGTGGCCGCCGGCGGGCTGGGACTGCTGTTCGCCGGCCTCTTTCTCTGGCGGCAAAGCGTCCTGCCGTGCTTCCTCGCCCATTATCTGGTGAACCTGGGGCAGGTCTGGTACGCCAGCCAAAAGCGTGTCTGGCTGGAGAACTATCCGGATAACGGATGATCTCCCCCACGGAAAGGCGATCCTCCCGGTGTGACCGTCACCGGACGAGACGGTGGGTTCAGCGCCGTGCTTCCAGGATTCCCTTCCAGAAGCGCTCGTCCATAAGGGTATGCTTGAGAAGCCTTTCCACGGCCGGGTCCGCGACATTCAGGGCGCGCCGGTCGGTCACATACCAGGCCAGGGAGCGGGCCAGGTATTGGCGCGGGTTCTGCCGGCTTTCCTCGTCCATCCCATAGCCGAGGGCATAGAGTTCCTGAACGCGCCGGCCGACTTCCCGCAGGGCCGGCGTGATCCCGCCGCCGTCGGACAGCCAGGGGCCGTTCGGCTCCCCGTCACAACCCAGCAGGTGATCGAGCAGTTGGGCGACGACCCAGATGCCGGCGAAGGGTGTGTCGAGTTGGCGGATGTCGCACAGGCAGACGTGGGAGCAGGCCTGGCCGGCGATCTCGATCGGGCCGGGGATGTAGGCGGTGCGGTGGCTGACCAGCAGACGGCCGTGCCGGTGCCCGGCCAGGAAGACGGTCATGCCGGCGGGAAGCCGGCGAAGATATTCCGCCCAGCGCTCCACCGGCGCCCACTGGCTGTCGAAGGGATGGGATGCCGGCCGCACGCGATGCCACAGCCCTCGCTCGATCCCCATTTTGTCGGCGATCAGCCGGCGGATTGGGTCCGATGGAGAGGCAGTTCGTCCCCCTCTCACCATCTCTCCAGCCATCCCTCTTTCACAAGCTGGTAAAAATGGTCGAGACTGCCGCGCTCGTGGGTGAAGGGCGGCTCCTCGATGATATGGAAGAAGCGCATGCCGGCGGAAACGGCCGGGCCATCCATCGCCAGGTCGTCGCCGGCCATCAGACAGGCGGCCGGCGGAATGCCGAGGGATCTCGCGATCTCGCGGTAATAGGCCGGGCTTGGCTTGGTGGCATGCATGTTCTCGTAGGTGGTGATCAGGTCAAAGGGCAAATCGGCGACGCCGGCCCAGCCCATACGCTGGCGGATAGCGGTATCCGGGAACAGCGGATTGGTGGCCAGCACGATCTTACAGCCGCGGGCCAGGAGCTCCTGCACGAGGGGGCGGGCGGCCGGCCGCGGCCGGACGTAGCGCGCCAGTTTGGGATACTCCTCGGCATAGAAGCGCTCCACCGCCGGCGCAAGCTCTTCTCCGGAACGCGGGGAATGGGCGTTGAAGACACGCCAGAAGACCTGGGCATTGGTCTCGGCCGAGCCGTTGTTGGCGACCATGGCGCGCGTGCCGGCCATGAGGGCTTCCTGAAAGGCCTCCGCCGGCATCCAGGGGGACATAAACGCCGCGAACGCCCGGATGTACTGCGGTATGAACTGGTCGAGACGGGTATCCAACAGGGTGCCGTCCAGGTCGAGGAGCACGGCGCGGATCATGCGGTTCACTCCTGGGGGGTCGGTGTGGGCGTGGACGATTGGCGCAGGGCCTCTGCCCGCACCGTGTAGGTCACCACACTGCCGGCGGTGGAAAGCAGATGGACTTCGAAGTCGCTGGAGCGTCCGGGGGCCAGGGTGTCCTGCGCCGGCGCGACTTTCCGCACGCCGGCGACCTTCCCTTCATCGGTGTATGCCGTGACCACCAGGCGCACGCGCGCCGCGGTCTCATCGCCAATGTTGCGCACGCGGCCGGCGATGTGGTAGCTGGCGTGGCCGCGACCCTCGCCGACCAGGTCGCTGACCTCCAGGTCCAGGTAATAGGTCTCCGGATGCGAGAGAGGCAGGCCGCGCAGGGGCACTGACTGATAGGTGGCGAAGCGCTCTGGCGGGTTATCGAACGAGGCGGCGAAGGGCGCCTTTGCGCCGTGGGGCAGGACATCCAGCTCGATAAAGGCGGTGGTGAACGCCAGGAGCTGGCCCTTCTCGTCAAAGAGGGAGACGCCGACCTGCACCTGTTCCAGGTCCACGCCGGCGGTGTTCTCCACTTCACCGAAACACCAGAGCATGCCGGAAGGGGAGCGCTGGAAATTGACGCCGGCGATGGTGAAGGGGAGGGGCGTCGGGGTCGGAGTCGGCGGCGTGCGCAGGGCTGATTCATCCATGGGGATGATGAGTTCCTGGCCGATCTGGAGCCGGCGGGGGTCCAGGATGCCGTTGGCCTCCTGGATAGCCTCCACGGTGACGCCGTAGATGCGGGCGATGGCGATGAGGTTATCGCCCGGCTTGACCACGTAGATGACCGGCGTCGGGGTGATGGTCGGTGTGGCGGTCGGGAGCGGCGTCAGGGGCGCCGGCGTGGGCGTGGCGGTGACGGCCGGCTCTGTCACGGCGGCCGGCGCGGTGGGGGTATCGGTAGGCGGCAGGGTGGCCGCCGGCCGGCAGGCGCTCAAGGACAGCCCGCACAGCACGATGCCGGCGGCGATGAAGAGCCAGGATATTCCACTGATGCGGCAGGACATGTTCACCTCGTTGGCGTCGATCTGCACGGCCGGCATTATACCACAGGATGGGGTGATGCGGCCATTTTGGACGGGGCAGGGCCGCCTGGGGATAGAGGGTGGTACTGCTTGGTGGCCAACCTGATCGTGGCGGAGACGGCGAAGAACCACGGCATCCGGCTGGAGTTCATGGAATACCTGCGGGCCGGCGTCCCCATCACGCTTTGTTCGCTGGCAGTAGGGGTGGTCTGGCTGAGCTGGGGGCTGTGAGCGGGGAAAATGCAAAGGGCCGGCGATGCACTCGCCGGCCCTGCTGGTCGGGGCGAGAGGATTTGAACCTCCGACCACTTGAACCCC
>JACIWP010000127.1 GCA_014360855.1 Anaerolineae bacterium | reverse complement strand
ACGATCAGCTCCCGCCCATCCACTTCCAGACTGAGCAGGAAACCGTTGTAGATCACACGACCCACATTCGAAAGCCGGTTCGCCAGCTCTTCCAGGGACACACCCCGCTCGTCCGGCGGGACGATCTGCACCGCATTGCGGCCGCACAGCACCGTCGTCCAGGCGGTGCGCGCGCCGGCCAGGTACTCGAAATTCCTCTGCACGCAAGCGGGACAGTCCGGCCGGCGCTCCAGCGGCATCCGGTCAAACGTCCCCTCCCAGACATCGAGATACAGCACGCCGGCGGCCGGCGCGTGCCCGGTCAAGAGCTTCAGCGCCTCCGCCGTCTGAATGGAGGCCACGGTAGCCGTGGTAGCGTTTAAAACCCCCACCGTATCACAGCTCGGCAGGGCTCCAGGAGGCGGCGGCTCGTCAATCAGGCACCGCAGGCAAGGCGTTTCCCCCGGCACGATGCTCATGACAATGCCCGATGAGCCGACCGCACCGCCGTAAATCCAGGGGGTGCCGGCCTTCAGACACGCGTCATTGAGGAGCAGGCGCGTTTCCAGGTTGTCGGTGGCATCCATGACCAGGCTTGCGCCGGCGATCAGCTCCTCCACATTGCGCGGCGTCACGTCAGCGATCAGAGGCACAATCTCGATCTCGGAATTTACCCGCGCCAGCTTCCGCGCCGCGGCGATGGCCTTCGGCAGACGTTGACGGGCATCCTCTTCGTCAAACAAGCTCTGCCGCTGAAGATTGCTCAGCTCCACGAAATCGCGATCCACCAGCACCAGATGCCCCACGCCGGCGCGCGCCAGGTGATCCGCGATGACGGTCCCCAGCGCCCCCTGGCCGATGACCACCACCCGGCTGGCAAGCAGGCGCTCCTGACCGGGCCGGCCAATGGGCTGGAACAGTATTTGTCGAGAGTAGCGCTCCATATGCTGTTCAGGCATAGTCGGTGATAACTCCTCCTCCGAGAACCATCTCCCCATCATAGAAGACCGCGGCCTGCCCCGGCGCAGAAATGGGATGCGGGCGCAGAAAACGGATATGGGCGGTGCGGTTACCCCAATCCGGCCGGACTTCCGCCGGCGTCTCCACGCCGCGATGGCGCGTCTTCACCAGGCAGTGCACGCGAGGCAATCCCATCCCGGCCATCCAATGGAGCCTTTCCACCCACATCTGGCGGCAGAAGGTCTGCTCGCGCCGGCCCACGATGACGCGGTTGTGCGCCGGGTCAACTCGCAGGACATACAGGGGCACGCCGACAGCGACGCCCAGGCCGCGGCGCTGGCCGACGGTGTAGGCCGGCGCGCCAGCATGCCGGCCCAGCACGCGGCCGGCCGTGTCCACGATCTCCCCCGGCTGAACGCACTGCGGACAGCGCTCGATGATCAGGGCGCGATAGTCCCGATCCGGCAGGAAGCAGATATCCTGGCTGGCCGGCTTCTCCGCCACCGGCAGTCCCAGCCGGCGGGCGATCTCCCGCACCTCGACCTTGCTCCGATCGCCCAGCGGAAACAGCGCACAGCGTAACTGCTCCTGTCCCAGCGCATACAGGAAATACGACTGATCCTGCTCCCGGTCGCGCGCTCTCCACAAGGAGGGGCCAACGCCCGGCACCTCCCTCACGCGTGCGTAATGGCCGGTGGCGAGGTAATCCGCCCCCCAGGCCAGCGCAGTCCTCAGCAACACACCGAACTTGATATACACGTTGCAGTCAATGCAGGGATTGGGAGTGCGGCCGCCGGCGTAGGCGCGGCAGAAGGGCTCAATGACCAGCCGATCGAAGACATCCTCATAGTTCAGGACATAGAAGGGGATGTCCAGCAGTTGGGCCACACGGCGGGCATCCTCCATGCCGGCAATGCCGCAACAGGTGCGTGTCCGGCCATCACCGCGCGACATGCCGGGCAGGCGCAGGCCAATGCCGATAACCTCATACCCCTGCTCACGCAACAGCGCCGCGGCTACGGAGGAATCCACCCCTCCGGACATCGCCACGATGACCCGCTTGCCCATGCATCACCCCTCACGCGCCCGCCGGCGCCATCTGCCTCAGCCGGCTGACTGCTGTGGCCAGCACCTCAATGAGGAAGCGGATATCTTCCTCCGTGGTATCGCGCCCCAGGGAGAAGCGGATACTGCCGCGCGCCCACAGCGGGTCCACCCCCATGGCCCGTAGGACGTGAGACGGCTCGGTGGAGCCGGCGGTGCAGGCTGAGCCGGTCGAGACCGCGATGCCCTGCATATCCAGCGCCAGCAGAAGGGCCTCCCCATCGAGGCCGGCGAAGCTGACATTGCTGATATGGGCCAGCCGCTTGTCCGGATGGCCGTTGACATGTACGTCAGGAATGCGTTCGGTGATGGACTGCTCCAGCAGATCGCGCAAACGGCGCATACGGGCGCCCTCATCTTTCATCTCCTGACAGGCCAGGCGCAGGGCCGCGGCCAATCCCACGATGCCCGGCACGTTCTGCGTGCCCGGCCGTAGGACGCCCTCCTGGTGACCGCCGAAGAAAAGCGGGGCGATCTCGACCCCCTCCCGCACATACAGCGCGCCCACACCTTTGGGGCCGTAGAACTTGTGCGCCGTCAGGGACAGCATATCCACGCCCAGCTCCCGCACATTCACCGGGATCTTGCCCACGGCCTGCACCGCGTCCGTATGGAAGAGGATGCCCCGCCGGCGCAGGATGCCGGCGATCTCCTGGATGGGCTGAACCGTGCCCACCTCATTGTTCGCCAGCATGATGCTCACCAAAATGGTGTCCGGGCGCAGGGCCTTCTCCACCTCCTCTGGCCGCACCAACCCTTGCTCGTCCACGGGGAGATAGGTCACCTGGAACCCCTGTTTTTCGAGCGCCTGGAAGGTATGCAGGACCGCATGATGCTCGAAGGCGCTGGTGATGAGATGCCGGCCGAACATGGCATAGGACTTGGCCGCGCCCTGGATGGCGATGTTATTGCTCTCGGTCGCGCCGCTGGTGAAGTAGATCTCCGCCGGCTTGGCTCCCAGTACATCCGCCACCGTGCGGCGCGCCTCATCCAGGGCGCGCTTGGCGCGCTGGCCGAACATATGGATACTGGAGGGGTTGCCGGCGTGCTCCGTGAAGTACGGCATCATTGCCTGGATAACCTCCGGCCGCGTGGGTGTCGTGGCCGCATGGTCAAAATAGAGGCTTCCCATAAGTCCCTCCTTCACCAGGTGGGGCCGGCGTTGAACTCGAACAACTCCGTGCTCAGGTAGCGCTCGCCCGTATCCGGCAAGATCACCACCAGGAGCTTGCCGGCATTCTCCGGCCGGGCGGCAACCTGCAGTGCGGCGAAGGCCGCCGCGCCGGACGAGATGCCGGCCAAGATGCCTTCCTCACGGGCCAGCCGGCGAGCCGTCTGCATCGCATCGAACTGGTCCACCTGGATGATCTCATCCACCAGGTCAAGCCGCAGCACATCCGGGATGAAGCCGGCGCCGATGCCCTGGATCTTGTGCGGGCCCGGTTGACCGCCGGAGAGCACGGGCGACTGCTTTGGCTCCACCGCGATGGCGCGGAAAGAGGGCTTGCGCGCCTTGATGGCCTCGGCCACGCCGGTGATGGTGCCGCCGGTGCCGACGCCGGCGACCAAGATGTCCACCCGGCCGTCCGTATCGCGCCAGATCTCCTCCGCCGTGGTCTGGCGGTGAATCTCCGGATTGGCGGGGTTCTTAAACTGCTGTGGGATGAAGCTGTTCGGGATGGACTGCGCCAATTCCTCGGCCTTGCGCACGGCGCCGCGCATGCCCTCCGCCCCCGGGGTCAGCACCAGCTCCGCGCCCAGGGCCTGCAGGAGCTTGCGGCGCTCGATGCTCATCGTCTCCGGCATGGTGAGGATCAGGCGGTAGCCGCGCGCCGCGCAGACAAAGGCCAGGGCAATGCCGGTGTTGCCGCTGGTCGGCTCAATGATGGTGGTGTCGGGGCCGATCTTGCCCTCCCGTTCTGCGGCGTTGATCATGCTGACGCCGATGCGGTCCTTGACGCTGGAGAGCGGGTTGAAGGACTCCAGCTTGGCGACCACTTCCGCCGGCAGGCCGGCTCCCAGCCGGCGCAGGCGCACCAGTGGGGTGTTGCCGATGGTCTCCGTGATGTCGTTGAAAATGCGGGCCATGTTTCCGTTCCTCCTTTTTGTGTGGGATAGTTAGATATAGTACATCCAGCCCGAGGCCGCTTTCTCCCGGGCCCGGTCCGCCAGGTCCGCCAGGGTTGTTTCCTCCAGTAACTGCATGCAGGTCTGATACAAGCGCGCCCAGACCTCCTGGGTCACGCAGTGGTCCGCGCGCTCGCAGACCTGCGGATTGGCCGTGCATGTGACGAAGCCGTCGGGGCTTTCCAGCGCTTCATATATCTGCCGGAGGTTGATGGATTCTGCCGGCCGTGCCAGCGCGTACCCGCCGCGCGGGCCGCGCACGGCGTTGACCAGGCCGGCGGTCTGCAGGGTAGCGAACAACTGCTCCAGGTATTTCGGAGAGATATCCTGCCGTTCCGCCACCTCCCGCAGGCTTAACGGCTCATCCCCCTGATGCAGGGCCAGCTCCAGCATAGCTCGCGTGCCGTAGCGCATCTTGGTGGTCAGTTTCATGCGCTTTCCCTCCCCAATCCATGGTTTCAGTATTCCTATAGGTTTACTAGAATATATCATAACTGCCCCGGTTGTCAAATGCGTCCCAATTGACGAGGATAGGATTGCCCGGCCGGGAGGCACCAGGCACAACTTGTTCCACACCTTGGCAATTTGTGACTTGCATGGCAGAACCGCTATAATATCGCCAAGGATCAGCATGCTGTATCATCTTGCATGGGGGAATTAGAGGATGGCGGAACACCCGGAAACCATCGTGGTGCTGGACTTTGGCTCCCAATATAATCAGCTCATCGCCCGGCGGGTGCGCGAGGCCCATGTCTACTGCGAACTGATCCCCTGGGACGCGCCGGCGGAGCGCGTGCTGGCGCTGGAGCCGGCCGGCTTCATCCTCTCCGGCGGGCCGGCCAGCGTCTACGAGCCTGGCGCTCCGACCCTGCCGGCATACATCCTCGAGTCCGGTAAGCCGGTGCTCGGCATCTGCTACGGCATGCAGGCCCTGACCCATGCCCTGGGCGGACGCGTCGCGCCGGCGGCCACCAGGGAATACGGCCATGCCGAGCTGTACATTGATGCCCCGGACTCCCCCCTGTTCGCCGGCATCCCCTCCCCCACCCGCGTCTGGATGAGCCATGGGGACCGCATCGAGCAACTGCCGGCCGGCTTCCGCATCCTGGCACACACCGCCAATGCCCCCATCGCCGCCATAGGCGACGACGAACGCCGGCTCTACGGCCTGCAGTTCCATCCCGAAGTGCATCACACCGTCGAGGGCCGCGCCATTTTCCACAACTTCCTCTTCCGCATCTGCGGCCTGCACGGCCTGTGGCGCCCCGAAAACTTCATCGCCGAATCTATCACTCAGATCCGCCAGCGGGTCGGCGGCGAGCGCGCTATCTGCGCCGTGTCCGGCGGCGTGGACTCCACCGTGGCGGCCACGCTGGTCTCGCGCGCCATCGGCGACCAGCTCACCTGCATCTTCGTGGACCACGGCCTGCACCGCCAGGGGGAGGTGGAAGAGAACATGGAGGCCTTCCGCCGGCACATCCAGGCCCCGACCATCCTCGTAGACGCGCGCCAGCGCTTCCTGCGCGCCCTGGCCGGCGTCACCGACCCGGAGGAAAAGCGCCGCATCATCGGGCGGGAATTCATCCGCGTCTTCGAGGAAGAAGCCCACAAGCTCGGCCGCGTGCGCTATCTCGTCCAGGGCACGATTTACCCCGATGTTATCGAATCCTCCGGCGCCGGCAGTCGGGCCACAGCACGCATCAAATCCCACCATAACGTCGGCGCCCTGCCGCCGGACATGAAGTTCGAACTCATCGAACCACTGCGCATGCTGTTCAAGGACGAGGTGCGGCAGGTGGGCGAGGCGTTGGGACTGCCGGCATCCCTGGTGCATCGTCAGCCGTGTCCTGGGCCGGCCCTGGCTGTGCGCATCATCGGAGAGGTCACCGAGGAGAAGCTGGCCATCCTGCGCGCCGCCGACGCCATCGTCACGAGCGAGATTGACGCCGCCAACCTGGGCGCGGAGAAACCGTGGCAGTACTTCGCCGTGCTCACTTCGGTGCGCTCCGTCGGGGTGATGGGCGATGGGCGCACCTATCAGTACCTCGTGGCGGTGCGTGCCGTCTCCAGCGTGGACGGCATGACCGCCGATTGGTCCCGCCTGCCGTATGATCTGCTGGCACGCATCTCCAGCCGCATCGTGAACGAGGTGCCGGGGGTGAACCGGGTGGTATACGATATATCCAGCAAGCCGCCGGCTACCATCGAATGGGAATAAAACAGGGGCGGGTTTCCCCGCCCCTGTACCTTGTGTGCCTCGCGAAAGATTCAGCCCGTTTCAGATGATTACTTCATCCGCTTGCGGATGCCCACGCCCACCAGCGCGACGCCGGCCAGGCCGGCCAGGTACGGCCAGAGATTGACCAGCTCCGCACCGGTGATGGGCAGGGCCTCCGGCGCGGCCAACCCGACCTTCACCAGCGCATCCTTGGCCTTGGCCAGGATGGCATAGGTGTAGTCGTAGTTGTGGACGCCGCCGCTGCCCTCGCTGGCGGCAAAGGTGTACAGCGTGTACGCCAGCTCGTAGGCTTTCTGGTCATCCCCTTTGGTCTGCGCCTGCGGATCCCAATCGGGATGAGCCGCCTTGATCTGATCCAGGACTGCCTTCAGCGCATCCAGCTTGGGAAGCACTTCCGTGTGGACGGCCTCGATCGTCTTCGTGCCGCCGTGGCACTTATCGCAGGCGGCCTGTGTGGCGGTATACTTATGGCCTTCCACATGGCAGTTGGTGCAGTCTTTGACCGGCAGATGCGGGGACGGGACGCCAGAGACCTCCGGCGCGCCCTCGCCCATGAACATCTCCTTCATGGGGTGGTGCGCTTCGGAGCCGGGCAGGATGGGCCGGGTGCCGCCCGAGGTGCCGTTGTGGCATTTGGCGCAGGTATCGAAAATGTTCTCGATTTTGGCGGAGCCGCCGGCCGTATGATCACCCGGATGGCAGGCCAGACAGGTCAGCGCATACTGCGCCGTCTGCAGCGTAGGCTTGGAGCCTTCAGGAGCGAGGATGTAGTCCGTGGAGTGACATGCCAGACAGCGATCTTGAGCATGGCCGCTGTCCACCAACGACTTTAAGGCCGTGGCATGTCGGGTGGTGGCCCACTCCGCGTGGACGTCACCATGGCATCCCTTGCACTTCTCCCCGCTGATGGCGGCAGGGTCCTGGGCAAAGACCAGGCCGGCGGCCAAGAGGAACAGCATAGCGGAGATGAAGAGCACCATAAAGATGCGCGAGGATTTCATAGCCCGTTTTTCCCTCCTCTTTGACTACTGCGATGAAAGTTTCACTGCGCCATAGGCCGACGAACCGTATCGCCGGGGTTCCTCACGTCATCGTGCGACGGGCTTCCTCCTTTCCGGCGAGGCACCACAAGCCAAAGGGATAGAAAGCTATAAGGGTATTGTTGCAATAGTATTATAACAACGCTTCAGGGTTTCGTCAAGCCCCCCTCTTTGTCCGTTTGACAGAATCCCCGCCTGTGCTATAATGCGCCGCAGTCCGGACAACGGTGACTTGGCCCAGCAGGCACTGCCGCCGGCTTCCAGGATGGGAATCCTCCAGGGCCGGCGTTTTGTATTTACCCTCAACGATGTTCCTCAGGAACGACCCTTTGTGCGATGACGCCCGTCAGCAGTACAGCGGCTGTGTACATCGTTGCCATCCTCTGGCTTGTATATTTGATACAATTTTGGCGGACAGGAGGGGAACCCTTGCGACCGGCACAACGCTACGACCACGCCGGCTGTGCCACCGCCGGCATCCTCCACAAAGGCGGCCAGCTTATCAACGGCGAGGCCATCATCGAGGCCATCGCCACCATGCGCGAGCGCGGCAACGGGCTGGGCGGCGGCTTCGTGGGCTACGGCATTTATCCCGAGATGAAGGACTACTATGCCCTGCACATCATGTACGACCGCGAGGACTACCGCCAGCCGGTCGAACGCTACCTCGAACGCGCCCTCTTGCTCATCCGTAGCGAACGCATCCCCACCCGCCCCACCCCGGGCGTCGGGCTTGCGCCGGTGTTCTGGCGCTACTTCGGCACCATCCCGCCGAATGAACCGCGGCCGGCCGGCGAATCGGACGACGACTACATGGTGCGCGTCGTCATGCGCATCAACCTGGAGTTTGAGGGCGCATATGTCGTCTCCAGCGGGAAAAACATGGGCGTCTTCAAAGGCGTCGGCCTTACGGCCGGCTGTACGAGGGCGCCGTAGGCGCCGTCAGCAACCACAGCTAACCCTT
>JACIWP010000126.1 GCA_014360855.1 Anaerolineae bacterium | reverse complement strand
CGCGCCCGCCGCAGGGCCATGGAGAAAATGTCCAGGGCCTTCTGATATTCCCCCTGATGATGGTACGTAACCCCAATGCTGTTGAGCACGGTGGCCATCCCCAGGGGATTGCCGACCCTCTCCCAGATGGCCAGCGCTTCCTCGAAATGATGCCGCGCGCCGGCGGTATTGCCCGATGCTCGCAGGAGCACCCCCAGATCACTGTGGGTTTGTGCCAAGTTGGGCAGATAGCCGGCCTGCTGATATAACTCCAGGGCCTTGCGAAGCTCCTGAATGCCCTTGCCGATCTCGCCCATCTGATAATGGCACAGACCGACGTTGCGGTAGGCGCCGGCAAGCGTGAGAGCCGCCGAAGCACGTATTTCCTCGGGAAGGGTTTGCAGACGTTCCAGCGCACCGCGTGAGGCCTCTAACGCCTCCGCATAACGCCCCCGCACGCGCAGGACCGCGCTTTTCTCAATCAACGCCTGGGCCGCCCCCACAGGATCATGTATTCGCTCAAACGCCAGACGGGCTCGATCCGCGAACTGAATGGATTCGTGCACCTTGTCCTGGGTCCAAAGGATCTTGGCCATGAACCAGGCCAGTCGGGGATATTGGTCGAGAATGTCCCCCGGCAGGGCATTTAACCAGTGCTGCAGGGTCTCAATGCGGCCGGCATCATACATTGGGGCGGCGATCTCCTCGATGACGCGCGCCGCGTCGTCGTAGGTGCCGGCCTCCAGGTAGTGATGGATGGCCTCGGTCTTATCTCCCTCTTGTTCCAGCAAGCGAGCCGCCCGAAGGTGGAGCGCCAGCTCGGTGCCGGCGGAGCGCTCCCGCAGTTTCTCCTGCAGGAACTCGCGGAACAGGCGATGGTAGCGGTACCAGACCTGCCCCTCCTCCTCCACCCGGATGGTGAACTGGTTGCGAGCTTCCAGGTCTTCCAGTAGCGCCTGGCTGTCGGAGCGGCCCAGCAGTGCGTCGCAGATAGAAGGGCTGAGCACCCGCAGGATGGAGGTCTGGAGCAGGAACTCCTGGCGGGCAGGATCCAGGCGGTCCAGCACCTCCGACGCCAGGTAGTTGTACAGACTGCCGGCCCCTTCCTGGGCTTGCACCAGGTCGCCGATCAGCCCCTGCCACATGCGGTGATGCGTCAGGAGAATAGCGGTGATCCAGCCCTCCGATTCGCGTGCCAGGGCTTCGGCCTGCTCTGGGGTAATCTCCTGGCCGTAATTCTGCCGGATCAGTTGTTGGATTTCCTCCGGCGTGAAGCGAAGCTGATTGACGCCGAGACCCACCACCTGTTGACGGGCAACCAAGAGGGCCATGCCGCGCGGCGTCAGTGTGGGGATGGTGCGGGAGGCGATGACCAGCCGGCAGTTTTCCGGCTGACGGCGCAGAAAGGCGTCCAGCAGGAGATTGATGGAGACACTGTCATCAATCAGGTGATAGTCATCCAGCACGACCATGAAGAAGTCGGGGATGTTCCGCACGATGTCGTTGACCAGCAGGCCGGCGAAGGCTTCCGGATTGAACTCCCCGCCCCAGCCGGCCAGGGCACGCCGAGTCTCCGCCATGCTCCCCGGGAACGCCCGTTCGATGCTGGCGATGAGATATTCCAGAAAGACCCGCGGGTCACGATCCGTCTCATCCAGGGTGTACCAGCAGATGGGGAAATCCACGTCGCTGGCGAAGTCTACCAGCAGGCTGGTCTTGCCGTAGCCGGCGGAGGCGGAGACCAGGATGAGCTGGCGGTCCAGATGCTCATATAAGAAATTGAGCAGTCTCTCCCGCCGCAAAATATGCTTTCTGCGTTTGGGAAGCAGGATTTTGGTCTGGATCAGCGTCATCGGAAGACCACCTTGCCGCAGTCCTTCTCCGCGGGATCACCTGTTTCCTGCAGGAGCCGGCGCACTTCATCCGCATCTCGCTCCGCGCCCAGCTCCTCAAAGACCTGCAGTGCTTCTCCCCACAGCCGCCGGCCTTCTTCCCGGCGGCCCAGTTTCACCAGCGCCTGGCCCAGGCAGTTCCGCGCGCGGTATTGTTCCAGCCGGTTTCCCAGGTCGGC
This sequence comes from Anaerolineae bacterium, assembly GCA_014360855.1. NCBI lineage: Bacteria > Bacillati > Chloroflexota > Anaerolineae > Anaerolineae bacterium. Next base: position 6,480 of record JACIWP010000126.1, on the reverse strand, counting down.
AAAGCCGGCGGCACTGCGTTCCAAGGAATCGAGGGCACGCGCGGCATCCCCTCGCCAGAGGGCCAATTTGCCCTCGGCTCGCGCCGCCAGCGCCAGCACGTAGCAGGTACCGCCCTCTTCGGCCAGATGCCGGGCCTGTTCCACATGCTGTTCGGCGCGCTCGGGATCGCCGGCGCTCAGCCATCCCTCCGCCAACAGGCAGTGCGCCTCCACCTGCTGTTCGATGGAGCCGGACTCCTCCGCCACCCGCAGAGCCTCCTCCCCATAGCTGACACCATCCGCCCAGCGCCCTTCCAGCAGGTAGACATGGGCCAGGTTGGCCAGCGCGGAGGCCAGCAGGTTGGCATTGCGGATTTTACGGGCGATTTCCAGGGCCTGCAGGAGATACTGGCGCGCCCTGTCCAGATCCCCGCGGTCCTTATACGCCATGCCCAGGTTGTTGAAGGAAATGCCCACGCCCTCCACATCGCCGATCTGCTGTTTGAGCGCCAGGCTCTTTTCGGCGTACAGGATGCCGCGCTCCCAATCGCCGCCGGCCATATAGATCACCGACAGGTTGTTATACGACATGGACAGGCCGTAGGTATAGCCGATGCGCTCGCGCAGTTCCAGGCCCTTGCGCGCATATTCCGCCGCACGTTCCCAATCGCCCAGTTGATAGCTGACGCCGGCCATGCGGTTGTACACCGCGGCCAGGTCCTGCCAGTTATCCGAGGGCTCCAGGATAGCGAGCGCCCGCATCATCCATGTCCACGCCTCATCCGCCAGCCCCTGGCGGAACGCCACCCATCCCAGGTCGCTGTACACCCGCGCCCGCTCCTGCTCGGCATCCTGAGATGTACTGCCATCCAGCAGTTCCAGCGCCGCGTGGAGCAGGGAGCTTGCCTGTGGGTAACTCCCCTGGCGCTCCTCGACGCGCGCCATCCGGCGGAGGATGCCGGCCTGCTCTGCCGGCGTCAGGCCCGCCGCCGGCGAGCCGGCCAGCGCGTGGGCCTGCTGGTAGGCCTGCCGGGCGGCTTCATACGCGCCGAGGAAACCCTCCGCATCCCCCATCCCCACCAGGACAGCGACCCGCTGGGCCGGCGTCGCGCCGGCGGCATCCGCCAGCTCCCAGGCTCGCTGGTAATATGCACGCGCCTCACGGTTGGCATAGCGCGCGGATGCCTGCTGGCCGGCCAGGATGGCATAATGGAACGCCCGCGCCGGCTCCTCCCCCAGGTAGAAATGATGGGCCAGCAGTTCCACCTGCTCCGCGAGCCGGTCGGCATACAGCCGCTCGATGGCCTGTCCCACGGCGCGATGCAGGGCCTGCCGGCGCTTCTTCAGCAGGGTATCGTACACCGCTTCCTGGGTCAGGGCATGGGAGAAGGTGTAGCGTTCTTCCGCCGTATCCGCTTCCGGGAAAATCAGCCCGCGCTGTCCGAGCAGGTGCAGGTCGCGGGACAGCTCTGCCGGCACTTCCACTACCTCCGCCAGCAGTCGCTGGGAGAATGATCTGCCGATCACCGAGGCGCACTGCAGGACGTGGCGGGCGCGCTCCTCCAGCGTATCCACACGCGCCAGGATGAGGCCGCGCAGGGTGCGCGGGACATCCTCCAGGCCGGCGGTATCTCCCTCGGCCTTCCAGCGGCCGGCAGAGTCCTGCACCAGCAGGCGTCGGTCCATCATCATGCGCACAAACTCTTCCAGGAAGAAGGGGTTGCCCTCCACCCGGCTGACGATGATCTGCCGCCACTCGGCCGGCAGTGCCGGCGCGTCCAGAAGCTCGTCGAGCAGGCGTTCGACCTCGGCCGGCGGGAGTGGGCCGAGGTGCAGGGGCAGGAAGCGTTCGGGAATTCGCTCCTGGGCCTGCGCCGATATCTCCCGCGCCGCATTTCCTTCATCTGCCCGGGAAATGGCATAAAAAATGAGCGGCACGGTCGGCACCAGGCCCATCAGGAACAAGAGCACATCCAGCGATGGACGGTCTATCCAGTGCACATCATCGAGGATGAAGAGCAGGGGCCGGCGCTGTGCCGCGTGCGTCCACAGCTCGCGCAGGGCGAGCAGAGTTTGCTGTTGCAGTTCGGCCGGCGTCAGATGAACGATGCGCGGCGCGTACGATTCCGGTACTGCCTCCGGGGAAAGCAGGTTGAGGATGTAGGGCAGAGCGGAACCGGCAGCCGGCCCCATCAGCTCTTCCAGCCGGCCGGCCACCCGATGGTACATAGCACTGCCGCCCTCTCCTTCTCCCAGGCCAAAGTACCCGCGCAGTAGCTCCCGCGTCAGCCACCAGCCAATGCCGGCCGTGTGCGACAGCGCACCAGCGCGGATAATCTCCACGTCGCGGCCGGCCAGCCCGGCGAGCAGTTCACTGGTCAGGCGAGATTTCCCAATGCCGGCCTCCCCGGTCAGGAGGATAAAGCCGCCCTCCCGGGCGGTGATCCAGCCCTCGAGGGTCTCTTTGAGCTGGGCAAACTCCCTCTGCCGGCCGATAAGCGGCGCTTCCAGCCCGCGGATGCCGCGCTGGCGCCCTTTCTGGGCGCGCTCCCCCAGCAGACGATAGGCCCGTACCGGCTCTGTTTTGCCCTTCAGCCGCAGGTCCCCCACCAGCGCATACGCGAACAGCGGCTCGGTGGCGCGGAACACATCCTCGCTGACCAGTATCTCACCCGGCTCCGCCGCCTGCTGGAGCCGGGCGGCCACATTGACCGCATCCCCCATGACCGTGTAATCCAGCCGCAAGTCGGAACCCAGCCCCCCGACGACGACTTCGCCGCTGTTCAGGCCGATACGGCACTTCAGCTCGACGTGATAGCGGCCGGCGATAGTGCGGTTCATGCGATCCAGCGCGTTCTGCATCCCGATAGCAGCACGCACAGCGCGCTCCGGGTCATCCTCATGCGCGACCGGCGCGCCGAAAATAGCCATGATGCCGTCGCCGGTGAACTTGTCCACCGTGCCCTCATAGCGGTAGATCTCCTCCACAAAGGCGCGCAGGACCTCATCCATGAGCTGATACACATCCTCCGGGTCCAGCCGCTCCGAGATGGAGGTGAAGCCGCTCAGGTCAGCGAAGAGCACGGTGACCATGCGGCGCTCGCCGCGCAGGTGTTCGGCCTGATGGAGCATCTTTTCCACCAACTGCGCCGGCATTAAGCTCTGGAGCCGGCGCAGTTGATCCGCCGGCGCCCTCCCCAACTGCGCGCTGGCAAGATGCGCCCCGCAGTTGCCGCAGAATTTGAACCCCGGGGGATTCTCAAAGCCGCAGGCCGGGCAGAGATTGGCCAGGGGCGCAGCACATCGCTCGCAGTAGCGCACATCCGCTGGATTATCGTGTCCGCACTGGCCGCAAACGCGTGACATCCCGTTCCCCAGAGGCATTACCCGACATGAAAAAGGCGCTCAAGACAGCCTGTCCTTCGCGCCTTTGCGAAAAGGTGCATCGTGTGCCTCTTCCATCCTGGGTTGATATTGTCCATCGCACGTATTATATATCATGCTGTGAGTGTACCGCAACCCCCTGTCATCTTCCATCTGACAGCAGGGACAGGATTTCCAGCGGCTCGCCCTTCGCCGGCTCCCGCTCCAGCCGCAGGATATGCGACGGACAGCGGCCCACACATACCCCGCATCCCATACAGCGCTCTTCCATCACCCACGCTCTGCCGTCCCGCATCTCGATGGCCTGGAAGGGACATACCGCCGCGCATTCGCCGCAGCCGGCGCACTCCTCTTCCGCCCGCTGTCGAGCGACGTATCCCGAGGACGCCAGCATGGGCACGCCGGCGCGCGCCGCCTGCATGGCGCCGCAACAGCAGGAACAGCAGTTGCAGATGGCATAGAAGCGTCCCAGCATGGCATCTTTGAAAAAGGCGTGATGCACATGGCCGCGCGCATGCTCCGCCTCCAGGATGTCCTCGGCCTCCTGCCGGCTGATGAAACGGGCGCGGCGCGGATGATGTTCCACGACGAAGCTGGCAAAAGGCTCCCCGACGATGAGACATACATCCAGCGGCAGGCACGGATTAGGGCGAGAGACACGGCAGGGGCAGTCCAGCACCGCAATGTGATCCGGGTTCTTGAGCACGATATCGCGCGCCATGGCATAGGGGATGATATGCTCCAACGCCGGCAGATTCACCTCCTGCTGGACCATGATGAGCTGGCGCGCTGCCGCCGGCGGCACGACCTTGCCGTGATAGGTGTGCGCAAATCCCGGCGAGCCTGCCGGCGCCGCGTGTCGCTGTGCCTGGCGCGTGAGCAGGTCCCCCACCCGGCGCACCAGCGGCGCGAGCCGGCGGGCGATCCAGTGCTCGCCGGTGGCGATGCCGATGTACAAATAGGGCCAGCGCCCGTACACGTACCCATGGAGAAAATCGAAGAGGGAATAGCCAGAAGTACGCCGGCCTTCCTCCCAGAAGGCGCGCGTCGAAGGGCGGATCAGCCGGGGAAACCGGAGCCGGGACATTCTACCTCCTGAACAGGGCCGAAAGTGCCAACCAGCCGCCCCACCATCTTAACAGAAATGCCGGCCTGGTGCAAGCCGGCCGGCACATGCACGTGTCCGGAATGAAAAAAGGCATGGGCTTTATTCGGCCCATGCCTTTCAACCGCTCAACCGCTGGCGGATGAGCTATTCTTCGAGTTTGGCGAGATAGCGCTCCGCCTCGATGGCGGCGGCGGCGCCGGTGCCGGCGGCGATCACTGCCTGCTGGAAGTCGGGGCTCTGGACATCGCCGGCGGCGAACACCCCCTCGATATTGGTGTGCTGACGCTTGTCCGTGATGATGTAGCCGTTGGCATCCAGCTCGATCTGGCCGCGGAAGATCTCCGTGTTCGGTTGCATGCCGATATATTCGAACACCCCGTCCACCGGCAGGATAGAAACCTCGCCGGTCTTCACGTTGCGCAGTTTCAGACCAGTCACGTGGTCCTCACCCAGCACCTCTTCGACCACGGTGTTCCATATGAAGGACATCTTCGGATTGCGGAAGGCGCGCTCCTGCAGGATCTTCTCGGCGCGCAGTTGATCGCGGCGGTGGATGACATATACCTGTTTGGCCAGGCGGGCCAGATACAAGCCCTCGTCCAGGGCGCTGTTGCCGCCGCCGATGACCGCCACCGTTTTGTCGCGATAGAAATAGCCGTCGCATGTGGCGCAGAAGGAAATGCCCCGGCCGATGAATTTGTCCTCACCGGGGACGAACAGCCGGCGGGGCGTCGCCCCCGTGGCGATGATGACCGTCCGTGCCTTGATGGTCCGGCCATAAGTCTTCACAACGAACGGCCGCACCGAGAAATCCGCCTCAATGGCGAGGTCATGCTCCAATCGGGCGCCGAATTTCACCGCCTGCTTCTGCACCAACTCCGCCAGGTCCACCCCACCGATACCGTCGGGGAAGCCCGGGTAGTTTTCCATCATCTCGGTCATGGCGGCCTGCCCACCCAGTGCATTGCCCACGATGACCAGGGGGTTCAGTCCGGAGCGGCCGGCATACATCGCCGCCGTGAAGCCGGCGATGCCGCCCCCCAGTATCACCACATTCTCGACCTCGGGAACCCCTTCCTCCGGGGCGCTTTCCTCCGCCGTCGGCCGCAGGCTGAATTCCAGTTCCATTCCTCGCTCCTTTTGCCCTGTGCGTGATATCCGTATACCCATATGGGGTATACACAGTATAGCCCACACCCAGGGGAATGTCAAATTTTCAGGACACGATCCGCACGCGCACGGCCTGCAGACGCTGGCCCAGGTTCGTCATCAGCAGGAACGGCACCGCCGGCCCCTGCGGCAGGGCCTCGCGCGGCAGGAGCGCCACCGCGACCGGATATTCCCATATGGAGCGCAACTGCCGGCCAGTGCCGGTCGGTCTCTGCGCCGGCGGAGCCAGACGCGCGATCACAATGACCTCATTGCGCGCCGTGCGCGCCGCCCCCACCACTTCGAACTGCCACTGCTCCGCCGGCATCGGCCCCAGGTAGGCCTCCACCACCACGTAATTGGCCCAATCAATGGAGACCGACGCCGGCGATGGTGTCTGCGGCCGCAGGCCCGGCAGGAGTTGGCGCAGGCTCCGCAGTAGCGGCTGGCCTGGCCCCTCGCGGGTCTTCAGCGCCGGCAGTGGATGGGCCTGCTCCCATTCCTGCGCGGAGGTGAAGACGCGGAAATAGGGTTTTGCGCTGGTCGGCGCCAGCTCCCCGAGCGAAAGGGGGCTTGTCGGGATAGCATCACCAAAGGTCAGCCAGACAGTGCGGGTTTCGCCCGCCGGCGCCTCCTGGGCGACGATGAAGACACCCCTGGCCAACGAGGAAGCCGGCGCCGGGCTCAGCGAGACATTGAAACGGCCGTCAGCGCCCGGCCGGGCCTCCGCCAGCCAGACGATATCCTCGCGACCGGCGTCCTGCTCCCTCCACCCCAACAGTACTTTCGCCCCGGCCGGCCAGTCGAACCCCTGCACCTGTATTATCTCCCCGGGCTGTATCACCCAGGGCTGGAGGCGG
>JACIWP010000125.1 GCA_014360855.1 Anaerolineae bacterium | reverse complement strand
GTTGGACCATGAGCTGGACAGTCATCTCCGACAGTTGAAGGCCGTTGTGCAGATCGGGCAGATAGTTACGGCCAGCCTCGAGATGGGCGAGATTCTACAGCGCGTGCTGGGGTGCGCGGTGGAATTCCTACACGCGGAGCGCGGCGTCATCGTCGCGGTGGACCTGGGCGCCGGCGTCATGACCATCCGGGAGATCTTGGGCCCCCACCGGCCGGATTATCTCGGCCAGACGCGCCCCCTGGCCGGCACGCTGTCGGAGTGGGTGGCGCGCCGGCGGGAAGTGGTCTGCATTCCCGATACCACTGTCTCCGGCTGGTACGACCCGTACATCGCCGGCTGGCTGACCGGTGTACCGCCGCACAGTATCCTTGCCCTTCCGCTCCAGCGCGGCGAACAGGTTATCGGCGTCCTGCTCTGTCTGGACAAGTCAAAAGGGACATTCGGGCCAGAGGACGTCGAACTGGCCCGGGCAATCTGCGATTGGGCGGCGGTCGCCCTGGAAAACGCGGATCTGTATGCCTCTGTTCGCTCTATGGAAGAGAGATGGCGGCGCGTGGCTGTGGGATTGGGCTCGGCCATCGCCTGGGAGCAAAGCGAGGAGAGCATCTACGATGCGGTGCTGGACCTGTCGCTGGAAGCGCTGGACATCGATGCCTGTGCGGTGGAGATACTGTCACCGGACGGTGAAACGCTGGAATGCCGTGCCTCGCGCAATTTGCCCCAGCCCCTGGAGCCACGCTGTGCGCCGGTGGGGCTGTGCATCAGCGGGAAAGCCCTCCTGCGCAATGAGCCGGTCCTGATCCACGATATCCCGTCGGATGAGCGGCTGTACCGCCGGCAGAACGCACGCATATCCCCCTACCGCTCCGCGCTGTGCGTGCCACTGCGGACGGACAGCGGGGCCTTCGGGGTTTTCACTGTGTACCGCCGGCCGGCGGCCGCCTTCGATGCACAGGACGTCCAGCTTGTCACGGCGTTCGCCGACCACATGGCCGCCGGCATCGACCGGGTGCGCCTGCTGGAAGGCTACCGCCAGCAGAGCCTCTACCTGCGCTCCTTATTGGACCATACTTCCGAGATCATCTTCATCCTCAACGCGGAGGGACAGGTGGAGCTGGCCAACCGCGCCGGCCGGGAGCTGTCCCGCATCAGCCGCTCCCCGGGGATGAGGCATGTGCGGGAGACAGCGCCGGCATATTTCCCCTCTCCGCCAGAGGACCAGCTCCCTGACCCCTTCCCGTTCGCCCCTATTATCCTGGCGCGTGCTCGGGCGGGAGACCGGGGGCCGTTCATCCTGGAGGTTGACACCGGGGCGGGGCGGCCGGTGCATCTGATGGTGCGTGTCTTCCCGCTGGAGGCCGGCCGGCGCTATCTGGTGATCGGGCGCGACGCCTCCCGCCAGCAGTACCTGGAACGCTGGCGCTATGAGGCCCTGCACAACCTCCACCATGAACTGCGCACACCGCTTGCAGGTGTGCTTGGCTTCGTCCAGTACCTGCTGATGACCAGCGACGTCCCCCAGGCCACATGGGAGCACTGCCTGCAGAGCGCCCGCGAACAGGCCCTGCACCTGCAGAATCTGTTGGATGACCTTCACATGTACAACACCCTCCCGATGTGGGGAGCGCAGACCCCCTTCTCCTGCACTGAGGTGTGGGGTGTCATCCAGATGGTCATTCAGCTCATTCAACGACGCTACGGCGGCCGGGTTGCGTTTTGTCTGGAGGGAGAACGCTCGGTCCCAGAGGTAGTCTTTGACAGCAAACTGCTCCAGCGGGTGCTGTGGCACCTGGTGGATAATGCGGTGAAGTTCTCGCCGGCGGACCAGCCGGTGACCATCCGGGTGGAGGTACTGCGCGATGCGTTCGGCGGTTGGGTGGAGGTGCAGGTCCGTGACCGCGGCATTGGCATCTCGCCGGCCGAGCTGGAGCGGCTGTTCGACCCGTTCCACCAAGCGGACGACCGGGTGGAACGGCGTTATGCCGGCCTCGGCCTTGGCCTGACGCTGGTGCGGCGCGCCGTAGAAGGCGCCGGCGGCTACATTCGAGTGGAGAGCCGGCTGGGTGAGGGGAGCTGTTTCGCGATTCGCCTGCCCGTTTGCCCGCCGCAGTGCTGTCAGAGCAAATAGCGCAGCCAGAGGTACAGCGTGGAGAGCAACAGCACCGCCAGCGTGCTGATCAGACTGTATGAGAGGTAGCGTTTAAAGGAAATGGGATAGCCGGCTCGCTGGGCGACGGTCGCCACCACCAAATTGGCCGAAGCCCCCACCAGCGTCAGGTTTCCCCCGAAGTCTGCCCCCATAACCAGCGCCCACCACAGCGGCCCCGCCGGCATGACCTTCCCCAACTGCTGTACCAGAGGGATCAGAGTGGCTGTGTAGGGGATATTGTCCACGATGCCGGAGAACAGGGCGGAAAACCACAGCAGGAGATTGGCGGTCAGCCGCAGGTTTCCCTTGGTGATATTCAGGACAGCGCCGGCAATGGCAGTGATGATGCCGGTCTTGACCATGGCCTCCACCATGATGAACAGGCCGATGAAAAAGAAGAGCGTGGTCCATTCCACCTCGCGCAGGTGTTCAAAGGGGTCTCGGCGGGTGATAATGAGGAGCAGAGAGGCGCCGGCCATGGCGATGGTAGCCGGCTCCAGCCCCAACATACCATGGAAGATGAACCCGACCAGCACCAGGCCCATGACGACAAGGGATTGACGCAGTAAGCGTCGGTCGGTGATAAGGCCGCTGGCATCGAGGTGGGAGACGACCGGGGTGGGGTCAATCTCGCGTCGGATCTCCAGAGCCAATATGCCGATAAGCGTTCCCAGACACACTAGGGTGATGGGGAGCATGTTGCCGACGAAGGTCAGGAAGTCCAGGTTGGCCGCGCTCGCCACCAGGATGTTGGGCGGGTCGCCGATAATGGTCGCCGCGCCGCCGATGTTCGACGACATAATCTCCGCCACGAGGAACGGGATAGGGCTGACGTGCAGGGCGGAGGCGATGAACAGCGTGATGGGCGCGATGAGCACCACAATGGTGACGTTGTCCAGGATGGCGGAGGCGCCGGCGGTGACCAGGCACAGCATCGCCATGATGAGAAGCGGCCGGCCGCGGCCGGCGTTCACCGACTGCACGGCGATCCACTGAAACACGCCGGTCTCACTCATGATATCGGCGATGACCATCATTCCGACCAGCAGGAAGATGACGTTGAAGTCAATGGCGGAGAACGCCTCTTCCTGGGAGAGGATGCCGGCGAGGATCAGGAGCATGCCGCCGGCCAGCGCCACGACCGTGCGGTGGAGCCTCTCGGTCGCAATGATGGCATATGCCAGGACAAATATGACGGCGGTGAAGATGGCGGGGAAGGTCATGGGCGCTTCTCGGAGCAGGGGGGCAGTTCGCCGGCGGTAACCAGGGCGAGCATATTCAGGGTGTCCACATAGCCGATGACATGGCGGGTCTGGTCCACGACCGGCAGGCCGGGCAGTTTGTGCTTGTGCAGTTTGGCAAAGGCTTCTCGGAGGGGATCGCCGGCATGGACGAAGACTGGCTCCTCCATCAGGTCGCCGGCACTGCGGGCCTTGAACAGCGAGGCATATTCCAGCGCCTCTTCCAGCTCCGACATTTGCTGGAGGAATTCCTCCGGCATGATGTGCATCAGCAGTTCGCTGGCCAGGAGCTGGGCGCGGATGATGCCGATGAGCCGGCCTTCCTCATTGACCACACAGGCCAGGCGCGCATCCGGATGGCGGATCATCTCCTGCGCCACGCTCATCAGGGAATCATCGGGGTGGACGATGGCCGGCTGAATCGGGCGCATGGAGAGCACCTGGGAGATCGGGATACAGCGGATGCGCTCCCGCTCTGCCGTCGGCGGGGGCGCCGGCGCGGTGGCCGCCAGCTCCTCCGGGGAGGGCGGCCGGCGCTTATGCACGCCCAGCGTGCGCAGTACCGGCAGGACAAAGAGGATGCCGCTGTGGGGACGGTCAAAGCTCCCGACCAACTGCTCCGCTTCGGCAATGGCCTGTTCCAGCAGTTCTTCGTCGGGGATCACGGAGATGAGAAGACGCTGTTGTGTCTCCTCTTCGACCTCCCTGCCCAGCACAGTCAGGCCCAGGCGCTCCAGCCAGGAAATGGCGTGATAGCCCCCCATACTGCGCACGATGGTGGTGCCTGGGATGCCGATGGCGTGCCAGCGATCTAATAGTTTCGGGAGGATGTCCACATCCTCCAGCACTACCAGCAGAAGATACATGCTGGTCCTCCTTTCGAGAGACGCCGGCGGGCCGGCGCTCAATCCATATACCCCAGGCCGCGCAGCCGCCGGCGGATCTCCTCTTCCTCTTCCGCCCGGTACGTGCCAGCATGGGCCGCCTCAAAGGCGAAATGTTCCTGTTCTTCGGTGAAGCGGTGCAGTTCGTCGAAGAGCCGGCTGGCCTTGGGGGACGTCTGGATAAGGTTGCGGCGCTCCAGCGGATCGGTGCGGAGGTCATACAGTCCATCCGGGGCGTCGTCCACGGCAATGAGCTTGTCATAGCCGGCATAGAGGGCGCGCCACAGGGACAGGCACTTGTACGGCTCCAATATCTCCGGATCACGGCGCTCGATGACGCTGACGAAGTTGGTGGGGGAATAGGCCTCGGAGATGACCCGCTCGCGGGCCGGCGTGCGCCCCCGTACCGTGGAGCGCAGGCTCAGCTCCTCGGCGGTGCCCAGCGGGTCCTCGGAGGGGATGCCGGCATGCTCCAGGATGGTGTGGAAGATGCGGCGGGTGGAGACCGGTTCGGCGATGCGCCGGCCGGCGAATTCCCCGCCTGGGAAGTGCACCACCAGCGGCACGTGCACCACTTCCTGGAACAGGGTGAAGGCGTGGCCCATGTAGTGGTGCTCGCCGAACCCCTCTCCATGGTCCGCCACCACGATGACCAGGGTATCGTCCCAGGCGTGCAGGTCGTTGAGGGTATCGAACAGCCGGCCGAGATGATGGTCTTGGAAGGCGACCTCGGCGTCGTACATGGCCTGGATGGCGGCCAGTTCCATGTCGCTGAGGGGCTGGACGATGGGGGTGGCCCAGCGGTAGGCCTGCGTGTTGAAGCGGCTGATAAAGCGCCGCGCCTCTTTGTCCCGGCTGACCCACTGGGCATACTTGCGCACGAAGGGCAGCGCCGGCCAATAAGGCAGGTGCGTCTCCATCAGGTTGATGAACATGAAGAAGGGGGTCTCGTCTGAGTCGGGGTAAAAGGCGCGCACATAGCGCTCCACATCGCGCATGGAGCGGATCACATCCCCCTTGAAGTTGCCCAGCCGCGACCAGAAGGGCACGAAGAAGGACTCCTGCGAGAGGGCCAGCAGGCGCTCCGACTTGCCGAACTGCCGCTCGATGGCGTGCACTGCCTGGGCAATGCCTCTGCGCACGGCCTCAACGCCCCGTGCCACCGGGTTGGGCGCGACTTTGGGCGCCGGCACCACATCCGGCACAAAGCTGGCGTAGTTATAGAAGCGGTCAAACCCCCGCTGAATGCCGTTGTTCAGCACCCCCACCAGCGGGTTGTTGCAGAAAGCGAAGGTGAGATAGCCGTGGTCCCGCAGGATCTCGGTGATGGTGGGCAGGGTGGGCGGGATGGCCCGGTCGGACTGCACCGTCTGGTGCAGGAGGGGATACTGGCCGGTAAACATGGACACATGGGCGGGGATGGTCCACTGCGCCGGCGATATGGCCTGCTCGAACAGCGTGGCGCGCTCCGCAAACTGGTCCAAAGATGGGCTGGTCTCACGCGTGTAGCCGTAGCAGGACAGCCGATCCACTCGTTGGGTGTCCAGCACTACCAGAATCACATTCGGACGACGTTTCATCTAACAGCCTTTCTAGGGGCGGACATTTTCAGGGCATTTTGTAGCCGAAATAGCGCAACTGCCGTTCGTCCTGCCGCCACTTTTTGCGCACTTTTACCCATAATTCCAGGTACACCTGGTGCCCGAGGAAATGTTCGATCTCCCGACGGGCGGCGGTGCCGATGCGCTTGAGCATCTCGCCTTTGGCGCCGATAATGATGCCCTTCTGGCTCTCGCGCTCGACGTAGATGACCGCGCTGATGTAGGTGAGGTCTGGCCGGCGCTCCTTGAACTCCTCCACCACCACCGCCACACCGTGGGGTACTTCTTCATAGGTGTGCAGGAGCACCTGCTCTCGGATCAGCTCCGCCGCCATGAAGCGCTCTTCCTGGTCAGTGATCTGGTCGGGCGGATAATAGCGCGGGCCGAAGGGCAGGCGCGCGATGATCATCTCCCGCAGTTTGTCCAGGTTGTCGCCGCGGGTGACGGAGGTAAGGATCCAGTCATCGAATTGGCCCAGGGCCAGGTAGGCCTCGGCATGGTGCTGGATGTCCGCCGGCCTCAACAGGTCCACCTTATTCATCGCCAGCAGTACCGGCGCCTGGCTCTTGCGCGCCAGCAGATTGGCCACCATGCGGTCCTCGTCCGTCGGCATCACCGAGAGGTCCACCATGAAGACGATGACGTCCGCCTCAGGCACGGCGCTGGTGGCCGCCGCCACCAGATATTGGCCCAGCTTATGGCGTGGTTGATGGATGCCCGGCGTGTCCACAAAGACGATCTGGGCGTTGGGCAGGGTCAGGATGCCCAGCAGACGGTTGCGAGTGGTCTGGGGCTTTGGGGTGACGATGGCGATCTTCTGGCCCAGATAGGCGTTCATGAGGGAGGATTTGCCCACATTGGGCCGGCCCACCACCGCCACGAACCCGGAGCGGTGATCCGGCGGGAGCGGCTCCTCGTACCAGGGCACTTCCTCCGCCGCCGGCTCGATGGTGCTCTGCTTTTCCTCGATATCCAGCGTGCCGGCATCCTCGTGTTCCATATCCCGCGCCTCTCTCAACTGGTGCCGAACTTAAACGGGTTGAAGTCCGTGCCGTAATCGAAATAATCTTCCTGCTCGGCCTGCTTCAGCCAGCGCACAATCTGATAGGTCAGCGGGGTTGCCATCACTTCCACCCCGCACTTGAAGATATAATTGGACAGGATGACGCTGAAGAGCAGGCTGGTGGGAAGGGTGCCGGCAAAGGCGATGGTGACGAACAGCAGGGTATCCACCCCTTCGCCCACCAGGGTGGAGCCGATGGTGCGCGTCCAGAGCCAGCGGCCTCTGGTCAGGATTTTCATTTTGGCCAGGACGTAGGAGTTGGAGAACTCGCCGGCGAAGTAGGCCACCAGGCTGGCGATGACGATGCGGGGGGTCTGCCCCAGGATGGCCATGAAGGCCTCCTGGTGCTCCCAGCCGCTGGCCGGCGGAAGCGCCCCTACGATCATGAAGGTCAGCGCCGCCAGCGCCGAACACCCGAACCCGGTCCAGATGACGCGCCGGGAGCGGCGGTACCCGTAGACCTCGGTCAGGATGTCGCCGAAGATATAGCTGATGGGAAAGAGGATGGTCCCCCCGTCGAAAGTAAAGGGGCCCAGGTTCAGTATTTTACTACTGGCGACATTGCTGATCAGCAGTACCGCTACGAAAAGGGCCATGATCAAGTCGAAATAGCGGTAGGCTCTGCGGCTCTCCATATCCCGGTTCATCGTCGTCCCCAATTATGCTTCGAACTCATCCGCCGGCCCGCAAACCGCCATCTCCGGCCGCTCCCACAGCCGGCAGAAGGCGCACAGGTCGCCGGCGGTGGTGGGCTGGCCACAGCGCCGGCAGTCCTGCATCTGCACCGCTTCCTCCTCGGCGAAGCGGATCGTCCCCTCCTCCTTCGCCTTGAGGAAGGAGAGGTAAAAATGTAGTTTGGCGCCCGGCGAACGCCCCTCGAGCTGATTCAGCAGTTCCTTGTAGAAAATGGTCTTGGCGCCGACGGCGTAGGGGCATTCGTCGTAGATGTAATCAATGCCCCGCACCAGGGAATAGGCCGCCATCTCGCGCTCGTACATCAGGCAGAGCGGTTTGACCTTGCGCGCCAGGTGGGGATGGGTGGAGGGCAGTACCGGCGCCTGCCGGCCCAGGTAGCCGGCCTGCCAGTGCAGGGTATTCTGCATCAGCACGGCCGCCTCATCATCCAGGTTATGGCCGGTGGCGATGGCGGCAAAGCCCCCTTCATAGGCCACCCGGTTCATGATGTGCCGCTTCACCAGCCCACAGAGGGAGCAGGTTTTGGCGCCGCGCCGGGAGCGTCGGGCAAGCTCCGGGATGGAACAGCCGTACGTTTCCCGCACGTCCACTACGCGATAGGGCAGACCCCCGCGCGCGGCGGCGAAGGCCTCCACCTTGGCCTTGGATTCGGCGGAATAACCGCCGCCGATGCCCAGGTCAATGTACAGCCCTTCCGCGGCATAGCCCAGGCGGTAAAGGATATCCCACAGCGCCAGGCTGTCCTTTCCGCCGGAGACGGCCACCAGCACCTTGTCTTCCGGGCGGAACATGCGGAAGCGCTTGATGGTTTGCCCGACGCGCGCCGGCACCCACTCGAGGTAGTGCTCCTCGCAGAGGGCCAACTTATGCTGTGGCATATTGATGACCGCCGGCGCGCCGCACTTGCGACAGCGCATCCCC
>JACIWP010000124.1 GCA_014360855.1 Anaerolineae bacterium | reverse complement strand
ATACCTGGTAGCGGGGGAACAACTCCGCCGGCGGGAAGCGCATTTTTCCGCGGGTGGGGACGCCGGCGCCGCCGCGCCCCCGCAGACCGGAGGCCTTCACCAGCTCCACCAACTGCTGGGGCGTGTATTCCTTCAGCGCCTTGGCCAGCGCCTGGTACCCCCCGCGCTGGAGGTAGACTTCGATGGTATGTGAATTGGGCACCCCGACATTGCGCAGTAGAATCTTCTCAGCCATTCGCTCGTCCTTCAACTACCTCGTCAGCGATTGCCGCCGGCTCAATCCCTGGACAGCTCGGCCAGGATAGCGTCCAGCCGCTCCTCGGTAAGGTTCTCGTAATAGGTGTCATCCACCTGCATCATCGGCGCAGTGCCGCACGACCCCAGGCACTCCACAGTAAGCAGGGTAAATCGGCCGTCGGGCGTGGTTTCCCCCACTTCGATGCCCAGCTTCTTCCGCAGGACATCCACGATATGCTCCGCACCCATCAAGGAGCAGGAGATGTTGGTGCAGACCTGGATGACATGCTTGCCGACCGGCCGGCGGTACAGCATGGTGTAGAAGCTGGCGACCGAGGCCACTTCCACGGGGGGCAGGTCCATCAGGACGGCCACTTCCCGCAGGACCTGGGGGGACAGGTAGCCGGCCTCGCGCTGGGCGATGTCCAGCGCCGGCAACAGCGCCGAACGCGCCTGTGGGTACCGCTGCATCAACTGGCGAATCTGCGCTCTCGCTGTCTCTGACAGGATCAAGGCTTTCCTCCCGCCCGCGTCTAGCGGTCGACCTCTCCCATGGTGATATCAATGGATCCGATGATGGCCACCATATCGGCCAGCCAGGCGCCCTCCGCCATAATGGGCGAGGCGGCGATGTTGGAGAAGGAGGGGCCGCGGATCTTCAAGCGATAGGGCTTGGGGCCGCCGTCGGAGACCAGGTAAAAGCCCAGCTCGCCCTTGGGGGCCTCCACAGCGGCATAGACCTCGCCGGCCGGCACGTTGAACCCCTCCGTCACCAGCTTGAAGTGATGGATGAGTGCCTCCATGCTCGTTTCCAGTTCCGCCCGCGGCGGCAGGACCACCTTGCGCTCGTCGGCCTTGACCGGGCCGGCCGGCAGTTTGGCCAGCGCCTGCTGGATAATGCGCACGCTCTGGCGCATCTCCGCCACCCGCACCAGGTAGCGGGCATAGCAGTCCCCTTCCTTCTGGGTAGGGATATCGAATTCGAACTGGTCGTAGGCGGCATAGGGCGCGTACTTGCGGACATCGTAGGCCAGCCCACTGCCGCGCAGACACGGTCCGGTCACCCCCATGGCAATGGCCTTGTCGAGCGGCAGGTACCCGATGCCCTTGGTGCGGGAGAGCCAGATGGGGTTGTTCGTCAGCATGGTCTCCCATTCGTCCAGCGCCTTGACGAAGCCTTCCAGGAAGGAGCGCACCGCCGGCACGAAGCCCTCGGGCACATCCCAGCGCACCCCGCCCACGCAGAAGTAGGTGGGGGTGAGGCGGGCGCCGGCGACCATCTCGAAGATGTTCAGGATGTACTCGCGCTGCTGGAAGGCGTACAGGAGCAGGGCATGGATCGTGCCCGAGAGGTCCAGACAACTGGTGCCGATCCAGATGCAGTGCGCCGCCAGGCGCTGTAGCTCACACAAGATCACCCGCAAGACCTGGGCGCGCGGCGGCGGCTCGATATCGAGCAGTTTCTCGATGGCCAGGATCAGCCCCAGGTTGTTGTTCATGGCCGAGACATAGTCCATGCGGTCGGTATAGGGGATGGCCTGCATGTAGGTCTTGTACTCGACCGTCTTCTCAATGCCGGAGTGCAGGTGCCCGGGGTCCGGCCAGCAACGCACGATTTTCTCGCCGTCGAGCTGGAGCACGAAGCGCATGACGCCGTGCGTGGCGGGGTGTTGGGGGCCGAAGTTGACCACCAGCATGGCGGGGTCATCCACCCAGCTCGGCGGCAGGAGGGGTGGGGTCGAGGGAGCATCCATCACCTGGGTGCCCAGGCCGGCCAGCGCTGGGTCGTCGGCGTTCTCCGAAAAGGCCACCGGTTCCCCGCCCAGGGGATAATCCTTGCGCAGTGGATGCCCCTTCCAATCATCCGGGAGCATGATGCGGCAAAGGGAGGGATGGCCGTCGAAAATGATGCCCATCAGGTCGTAGGTCTCGCGCTCGTGCCAGTCGGCGCCCGGCCAGATGGAGGTGACGCTGGGGCAGTGCGGTGGGTCGCCTTCCAGCGGGACCTTGAGCATAATGCGCCGGCGGTGGGTCAGCGAGTACAGGTTGTATATCGTGGCGAAGCGGGGCTGAATCCCCAGATGGAGCCGGTCCACCGCCGTGACGAAGGACAGCAGGTCGTACCGCAGGTCAGGATCATCCCGCAGAAAGCGGCAGATGTCCAGCAGACGGTCCACTGCCACCGTGATGGTGACATCGCCCTTGCAGTCCACGGCATCCAAGACGGCCCCGGGGAACTGCGCCTGCAGTTTGTCGAGAGTCAGGTTCCCTTCGATCATGCCCATTCCTTACCGACCGCTGTATTGGTGAGCGAACATGCGCGTCCAGTGACGAAAGCCGATTATGCGTAATCCCTGAAACGATCTTTCTCGATTTTCTTCTGGAGCAGGGTCAGGCCGTAGAGCAGGGCTTCGGGCCGCGGCGGACAGCCGGGAATGTAGACGTCCACCGGGATGATTTTATCCACGCCCTGGATGACGGCGTAATTGTTGAACATGCCGCCGCTGCTGGCGCAGGCGCCCATGGCGATGACCCACTTGGGTTCGGCCAGGTGTTCGTAGAGGCGCTTGACCACCGGGGCCATTTTCTGGGAGACGCGGCCCGAGACGATGAGCAGATCGGGCTGGCGCGGAGAGGGGCGGAAGACCTCTGCGCCGAAGCGGCTGATGTCGAAGCGGGGACCGCCGGCGGCCATCATCTCAATCGCACAGCAGGCCAGGCCGGCGGTCAGCGGCCAGACGGAGTACTTGCGCGCCCAGTTGACCAGCCATTCCAGCGAGGTAGCAATAACCGTATCGCCGAGCTTCGTCTCTATTCCCATTCAAACGCCCCCTTACGCCATACGTAGATATAGCCTACCAGGAGGATAAGGAGGAAAACAGCCATCTCTATCAGGCCGAAGAGCTTCAACTGCTTGAGCACCACCGCCCAAGGGTACAGGAAGAGCACCTCCACGTCGAAGAGGAGGAAAAGCATGGCGGTCACATAGTATTTGATGGAGATGCGCTTTTCCCAGGGGCTCCCGAAGGGGATTTTGCCGGCCTCATACGTGTACAGCTTGTTCTTCGCCGGCTTGCGGGGGCCGATGAACATCGGGACAATGAGGGCGATGGCGGCAAACCCTGTGGCGAAGATCACCAGAATGAGAATCGGCAGGTAGTCGATCGGCATCACGACGCTCCTGAATGGGAATCCGTCGACAACGAGTATATTCGCTGTAGGAGCAAGCTAACAAATTTCATTATACCGTCTCTGGCAGTTCTTGTCAAAACATATCGGGAAAGCGTGCACATTCACAAACCAAGCTGTGGTCGGGGTGTTCGCAGGGGTCACGCCGGCAGTAGCTTGTCCCCCACCAGGCTGGCCAGGAACTGCCGCACCTGGCCATCATCAAAGCGCACCACCACCCGCACATCCCCCTTTTCCGGCACCACCTCTTCCACCACACCATGCCCGAGGAAGATGTGATGCACCGCCATGCCGGCCCGATACCGTTCCAGGGCCTCCGGCGCCGATGGGCGCGCCGGCTCTGCCGTGGAGCTGGCCAGCGCTCTGTACTGCCGGTCCTGCCACAGCTCGGCGAACATCTGCAGGTCCTCCGGGCGGGTCAGCCGGCGGGCGATCTCGTCACAGCGCCGGCGCGCTTCCGCAATGCGCGGTGCCAGCCCCTGCTTGTACTCCAGCGGCATATCGCTCTGCGCCAGAATGCGCGAGGTGCGGCTGAGCGCGGCGCGCAGGTAGCCAACCTGCTGGCGCGGGTCGGGATGCTCCGGGTCAACCCGCACCAGCGTGACGCCCTGCCGCCGGCACAGCCACTCGCGCACCGCGTCGCGGTTCTCCTCTTCCTCCACCTCCTCGTCGCTGATGCGCCGGCTCTGGGTGCGCATGCCCCCCACGAAGCGCAGGGCGATGCCCAGCTCCGGATAATAGCGGTCGAGCTTGAGCCGCCGGCCCGTATAGGGGTTCTGCATCCAGGCCGGCGCGAAATCCTCCCGTACCTCAAAGCCCTCGAATATCCGGCTGATGATCTCCAACCATGCGCTGAACGCGGACCACTTCATCGTCCTCTCCTCGGTACTGCGGTAGTCCTACTGCTCTGCCTGCCCCAATGCCCTCAGCCGCTCCGCAGCGCGCGCTCCCCAGTCGCTCTGCGGGGCCAGCTCTACCAGCCGGCGGTAAAGCTCGCCGGCCTCATCCCGGCGCCCCATCTCCTCCAGCACCTCCCCCAGATGGTAATAGGCCTCGGCAAATTCCGGCGCCACCGCAATGGCCTGGCGGAAAGCCGCCTCTGCTTCGGGGAGTCGTCCCCTATCGCGCAGGGCCATACCCAGCTTATTGTAGGCCGCCGGGTTCTGCGGCGCGGCGTTCACCGCGGCCTGATACTGCTGGAGGGCATCGTCCGGCCGGCCCATCTCCTGGTACGTGTCTCCAAGAGTGTGGTACATCGCCACATCCTCGGGATGATGCTGGAGCGAGCGGCGGAAAACCTCCACCGCCTCCTCATACCGGCCGAGCTGTCGCAGGCGGTTGCCCAGCTCGAACTGCAGGCCGGCGTCGGACGGGTTGGCGTCGGCCAGCCGGCGCAGGCGCTCCAGCTCCGCCTCGACGCGCCGCGCCTCTTGCTCGGGCGAGACCGTGGGCACGACCAGCGGGACGGCGGCCGGCGCGGCCGTCCCCAGTTCCTGCCGGCGCACGGCGTAAATCTGCACCTCGCCGCTGTCATAGACCAGGTCGAGCACGGAGCCGACCAGGCCGGCGAACTTGGCCAGCCCTGCCGCGGGATATACCGCCCGCTCAAAGGGGCCGACGTATATATATCCCACATGATATTGGCGCAGCAGGGGCAGGATGGCGTTCGGGTCCAGCTCGCTGTAGATGCGGTGCACGTCCTGCTCCCGCTCTGGAATCAGCTCCGGGTAGCGCTGTTCGTTCTCATGCAGGGGATTGATGACCGTCGGGAAGCCCGTGTTCCAGGCAATGCGCACGCCGTTGGCGCGGTAGAATTCCCACGGCGCCTGCAGGATGATCGGCGTGCCCTCGATATGTTCCTCCAGCCAGCGGATGGCATCATAGTCCGGCGCCATAAAGATGGGATGTCCTTCCCAGATATACTCCGCCGTCCCCATATAGGCTTGGCCGTCCAGTGTGCCGATGGGCGGGGCAACGGGGAAGCGGTCATGCACCCGGGCATAGGATGCGAAGACCGGGTAGACCAGGGAGAGCGCCAGGAGGATGCTGAAGCCGGCCCACCAGGCCCCCCGCAGGAGCGGCGCACGGCCGGCCAGCCGGCGCACCACCATCGCCAGGACGCCGGCGCTCCCAAGCCCCATCAGTACCCAGGCCTGCATGTAAAACTTGAAGATGGTGTTCATGCGGTAGTAGGTGCCGCCCAGATGATCGCGCACATAGACGATCTCCACCCCCAGGCATACCAGCAGGCCCATCAGCATCAGCAGTGCCGACAGCCGCTCCTCGATGGGCAGATCGTGCCGCGTCACCAGCCACAGCGCCCCCAGCACCAGCTCGCCGATGATGATGAACGTGAGGATTTGTAAGCCGTTGAGCCGGCCATACATCAGCGGGAGCAGGGCGGCGGAGATCACCGGCACCGCCAGCCCTGCCGCCCACCATGCGGAGAAGCGGAACGCCGGCGGGCGAGCCTCGGTCTCCGGCGCTTCTGCCAGTCCCTGGCTGGCCGGGGCCAACCGGCCGTCCGAGACCGCCTCGTAGAACTCGTCCAGCTCTTCCTCCAAGTACAGCGCCCCGTGGCCGATGACGCTCTCCGCCGGCAGGGCCGGTACAGCACGTCTTCGGCTCTCCGCCTGCCACCAGCGCCAGAGCCGCGCCAGTGCCATGCCGGCCGCCAGCCCCGCCAGCGGATACAGGAAGAACCCGAACATGCCCAGGTAATAATTGGCCTCGGTGGGATACGTAACCTGTCCCAGGCCGCGCACGAAGGCCTGGAAATAGGTGAAGAAGGGCGCGTACAGAGCCAGCCCCGCCGCTCCCAGCAGGCCGGCGCCCAACCCGGCGGCGAGGACGGCTTCGGGAAGGCGCAGGCCGGCGAAGCGCGCATCGGCGGCCCAGTGCGCCAGGAGCAAGGCGCCGGCGGTCAGCAACAGGTAGACCGGGAAATCCCACATATTGTTGACCGCCATGGTGCCCAGCACCCAGGCCGTGACTGGCAGAGCCAGGGCCAGCGGCAGGTCATCCGCCGGCTCCCCCTTCTTGACGGAGCGCACCAGGCTCACCAGCAGGGCGATCAGCAGGATGGCAAAGGGCAGGCTGATGACATGCGGATGCAGATCCGCGAACAAGAAGCTGAAAAAGGGGAACTCGGTGATGGTGTTCTCATAGACGCCGTGGGCGCGCGAGGCATCCCAGAACCAGTCGGTGCGCAGGGGCAGAGGAGCGCCGGCGATCCAGCGCGCCAATCCCTGCAGGATGCCGGCCAGGCTTCCACGTAGATGCTCATCCGCCAGGCTCCGCAGGGCCTGCCCGACCTCCGGCAGTCCGCCGTAGCCGCGGATGGGGAAGGCGCCGGCCAGGTTGCCGATGAGCGCGACAAAACCGGCCGCGGCCGCCCCGAAACGCCGCCGGCCCGTCAGTGCCCATCCCAGCACGAAGGCTCCGCTCGTCGTCAGGCCGGCCAATGTGGGGATGAGCAGGTTGAAACCGATGGAGGGGCGCACGCCGGCCAGTTTGATCAGCGTCGAGACGGCGAACAGGCCGTAATAGTAATAGTTGATATAGCCGTCGGAGAAGAAGGGGTCGTACGGCGGCATCCAGGCACTGCGCAGGATGGCGTTCAGGAAGCCGAACTCCATCGGCTTTTCGCCGCCCCGCAGGGGATGCCACAGGTCAGGATTGAGCAGGCGCAGGAGCAGGAACACGCCGAAGCCGGCCAGGAAGGCCGCCTCGCTGAGCAGGACCTCCTGCCGGTGCCGGCGCCACAGTTCCCGCACGTCCAGCCGGCGCCGGCGGAACAACAGCCATCCGATGGCGAACAGGAGGGCGAGCGAGAGCCAGGCCGCGCCGGTCGTGTACTTCCACAGCCGCAGGCTGGCGGCCAGCCAGCAGAAGTAGGCCACTGCCAGTAGGCCCAAGACCCGCGCCAGGCCGTATCCGCGCCCGGGCATATCCGGGAAGAGCAGGGCCGCCAGCGGCCAGCCGGCCAGCCCCACCAGCATCAGCACGACCAGCCAGACCAGCACCGCCGGCAGGGTGCCGGCATTGGCCAGCGGGTTCCACGCCCAATCGTGCACCGCCGGCAGTTCATCCACCGGCCGGTCCAGCATCAGGGATTTGCGGTAGGCCGGCACCGGCAGTTCGGCCGGCGGCTCCTTCACGTCTCGCCGCACCAGCGGGGTGGATTGGAGCGCGCCGGCGAAGAGGGAGCGGAACTCCTCCTCGCTCAGGTCGCGCACCTTGCGAAAGATCAGCACCTTGGGATGGTCGTAGACGCTGAAGCTCTCGTCGGCGGCGTCATCGGGGAACTCTTTCCCCCACAGCCGCGGGTAGGAGGTCGCGGAATAGGCCAGCTCGAACCCCAGCCGGCCCTGGAACAACAGTTCGTAATAGCGGATCTCCACCGGATAGCGCCAGGGGAGCCGGCGGATGGAGCCGTACAGCCGCGGCGTCGTCAGCACCACGTAGTCGACCTGGTGGAGCACGCCGGCGATGTGCTGGAGCTTCTCCTCCGGCGGCATGTCGTGGTACATGTTCATCGCCACATGGCGGTAGCCGTGCCGGCCGGGGCTTTCCCCCTCCGCCGGCAGGCTCACCGGCAGGGAATCATCCCAGATTTCCTCGCTGAGCGCCGCGCCGTCCGGGACATTAGCATATATCCAGCGGGAGGCCTGGTACCAGGTATGGGGGCGGGCATACACGCTCATAAAGGCCAGCGCCCAAAGCAGGGTGGGCACCAGCACCAGGGCGATGACCAATCCGCCGGCGGCGGCATGCCAGCGCCGGCCTTCCAGCGCTCCTTCGGCCCCCAGGCGGGGCAAATGGGCGCGGCCCCAGGCCGTCGCCGGCAGGCGTTCAGCGAGCTGGCCGGCCGCATCCGCCAGCCTCACCATCAGCCAGGCCGCCAGCAGGCAGAGGAACGGCACCAGCGGCACCATGTAGCGCACGAACTTGACCTCATAGCCGCCCACCTGGAAGAAATAGGGCAGTGCCCAGGCCAGCACCAGGAACAGCCCCCAGCGCGCCGGCTCCCTCGTCACCGCCTGTACCCTCTCCCAGAGACCGGCCGTCTCGCCTGCCGGCCGGCGGATCACCGCCCACACCAGATGGACCAATGCGGCCAGCACGCCGGCCAGGCCAGCGATGCCTAATGCCCATCCCAGCCCCCAGCGCAGGAGGTTGTTCAGGTGATAGACATAGGGCGCGGTGTTGACG